>JAITKC010000124.1 GCA_031278665.1 Bifidobacteriaceae bacterium
GTGCCGCCGCTGCCTACGGGTCTCACCGATGTCGGACGGCCAGCTCTAGCCGGCACGTCATCTGTGACGGCCGCGGGTCGGTCAGGCGATCTCGACCGCGCAAGCTATCCAACTGAAAGCTAACAACATGTAGCTGATTTTGCTACAACTTTCGCGCATCGTTATCTAAACGTTACCGGAACTTTCAGCGCGTGAACGGGTGGCCGGGGCTTCGGGGGAGGTCCGGGTTACGGTATTTTTCGGTGTCAGGGCGGCGCGCTAATCTCGTTGCATGCCATCTCAGGTGGGGAACAGGCCGGGGAACAGCGGTCGGGTCACGATGGCGCGCGTCGCCCGCGACGCCGCCGTGTCCATTTCGACGGTTTCTAAAGTGCTCAACGGCCGCCCCGGCGTTTCGGCGGCGGTGCGCGAGCGGGTCGAGCGGGCGCTCGACCAACACGGCTACTCGCCTCGCGGCGACGCCCAGCGCATGGCGACCGTCGACGTGGTGGTCCCGCAGCTTGAGACCGACTGGATGCTTGAGATTCTCAGAGGTCTCGAACAAGAGGCGTCGGCGCGCGGCTTGGCCTTGGTCCTGACTCCAGCGGTGGACCCGAGCCCGGCCGGCAAGGAGTGGGTCGAGCGGGTGATAGAGCACAAGTCGCGCGCCGTGGTGGTTGTGTTCGAGCCGGTCAGCGCCGCTCAACAGGCCCGCTTGCGCCACCGCGGCTTCCCGTTTGTGGTGCTCGACCCGGCGGGGACGCCAGGCGGCGACGTCGCGTCGGTTGGCTCGCAGAACTGGCCCGGCGGCTGGGCCGTCGCGGACCATCTGCTGGCTCTGGGCCACCGCGACATCGCGGTGATCGGCCGCCAGGGCGGTCCGCTGTGGTGGCGCGCCCGCTATTCGGGTTTCGTCTCCCGCCTTGAACAAGAGGGGCTGGAAATCAAACCGGAGTACATTCGCTCCGGCGACTTCAGGGTGCCCGACGGCCTTGTCCAGGGACAGGCGCTGCTTCGCCTGCCTGAGCCGCCGACCGCGATCTTCGCCGGCGCCGATCTCCAGGCGGTCGGGGTTTACGAGGCCGCCCGCCAACTCGGCGTGCGCATTCCGGAGGACTTGTCGGTGGTCGGCTATGACGACCTGCCGATAGCCGAATGGATCAGTCCGGCCCTGACCACCGTGCGCCAACCGATTCGGAAGATGGCGGCCACGGCCGTGCGCATGGCCCTGGAGCCCGCGACCGGGCAGGCGAACCTCGCTCTCGCGACAGAATTGGTGATTCGGGAGTCGACCGGTCAGCTAAAGCGATCGCGATAATTATCGACTCCTTCGCCAAACAGACGCGAAGACCGCGTGGGGCCAATCCCCACGCCCAGATTGAAAGGAGGATGGGGAAACGGGCCGCCAGCGGCGCCCCGCCCCGACTAGCCATGTCAACCGCGCTGAGCAGTAATCACATCGTCAAGATCGGCATCGTCACCCCGGACGTGGAGGATTCGGCGGCGCGCTGCCGGGCGGTCTACGGGCAGGGTCCGCCACCGCGGACGCAAACCGACGAGCCGCCCGCCTATACGGTCAAGCCCTATTTCGAATACCGCGGCCAAAGGCTCGACCGTCCCGCGAATATGAAGGTGATCAGCGTGTACACGGACAACTTCTGGTTCGAGTTCATCGAGCCGTTGCCCGGGCCGCCCAATCCATGGCAGGACCACCTTGACGCGCACGGCCTGTCGGTGGCGTTTGTGTCGGCGCACATCGACTCCGGGTTTGAGCGCGACCTGGCGGCGATGGAGTCGCTCGGCTACCCGGTGATCTGGACCCACGACAAAGGCTATGAACGCTACGCCTATTTCGACACGGCGGACCGGCTCGGTTTCATGGTCGAGGTCAAAGAGCTCCAGCCCCGGTGATCGGCCTCATCCGGCGACCTGGCCGGCGCCGACGCCGGCTGCGGGGGCGGACGGCGGGTGAATACTGATTTGCGTCAGAAAGAGCGACAATTGGCGCGCGGAGGCGCGCCCACCGAGTGCCCGCCGGTTCGCCGGTGTGAAGGCGGTGAACCCCCAAGCCGCCGGCCTAAACGGCGGACGGCCAGAATAGCCGAGGTCAAACGCCATTGTCGCGGAACCCTTGACGGCGCATTGCCGAGCGCATAAGCTGCTTGAGCCGACAGGGCGCTTTGTTGGGGAACGAAAACTTGCGCGTCGCGGACCAGATTCGACAGGATGGTTTGGGCAACGGCGCGACGGCCCCATGGGGTGATCGGGAAACCGACCCGGTTTCGAGCAGGCGACCGACCGCGATCAAAGCGCAATTCTGAGTGAGGAATGACATATGGTTGACAACCCCTTCCCTTGGCGGCCGCTGCTGGACGGCCAACGGTCGCGCGTCATCGTCTTCGACCTGGCCACGGGCGAGACGCGAGTCGTGTATGAAACGGACCAAGCCGTGTTGGAGGCGCCGAACTGGACCCTGGACGGCGAATGGCTGCTGTTCAACCGCGACGGCGAGTTGTTTGTGATCCCGGCGGCCGGCGGCGAGGCGCGCCAGATCCACACGGGAAACCTCCGACTGGCCAACAACGACCATGTCCTGGACCCGGACGGGGCTCATGTCTACACCTCGCAGAATGACGGCCACATTTACCGCGTCGGCCTGACGGGAAGCGAAGAACCGGTCCGCGTGACCGATCCGGCGGACGGGCTGAGCGCCCGCTATCTCCACGGCGTTTCGCCCGATGGCGCCTACTTGGCTTTCATCGGCGGCCCCGACCTGGCGACGTTCGCGCCTTATAACATCTACACTTTCGAACTCGCCAGCGGCGAGCTTCGACAGATCACCGACTCGGACCGGCGCCACGACGGCGCCGAGTACAGTCCGGACGGCGAATGGATCTATTTCAACTCGGAACGAAACTCCGAACGGATTGGCCACTGCCAACTGTTCCGCATGCGGCCGGACGGCGGGCAAGTCGAGCAGTTGACATACGACGACCGGGTGAACTGGTTCCCGCACCCCTCGCCGGACAATTCCAAACTGGCGTACCTGAGTTATCCGCCCGGCACCAACGGGCACCCCGAAAACCTGCCGGTCGAGGTGGTGGTGACGGCCGATCCGCTGGCCGCCCAGATCGCCCACCGAATCGAGTTGTTCGGCGGCCAGGGCACTATCAACGTGCCCAGTTGGTCGCCCGATTCGAGCCGGATCGCATTCGTCGATTTTCCGATTGGCCAAGGCGGCGACCACGGCCTGGGCGATTCCCGCGAATCTCGATGACCGGACTTTGAAATGAGATCAGAACAGGATTTGAGGCCCCAGATGGGAGCGCGAAAATGAGTGACAGTCGAAACCGCAAGGGTGAAAAGCCCATGGGCGTGGGGATAATCGGAGTCGGCAACATCGCGGGGCAGTACTTCGACACTTTGGAGAAACTCGACGCCGTCGAGGTGGTCGCGGTGGCGGACCTCGACCGCGGCCGGGCTGAGGCGGCGGCATCGGCGCGGAAGATTCCGGCGCTGGAAGTCGACGAACTACTGGCGAGCCGAGACGTCGGCATCGTGCTAAACCTCACCGTGCCGGCCGCCCACGGCGACGTCGACCTGGCGGCGATCGGCGCCGGCAAACACGTCTACGCCGAAAAACCGCTGGCCCTGTCCCTGGCCTCCGGCCAGCGGATCATCGCCCAAGCGCAGGCGGCCGGCCTGCGCGTCGGCAGCGCGCCCGACACCTTCCTGGGGATGGGCCTGCAGACTTCGCTGGACGCTTTGACGGCCGGTTGGATCGGGCAGCCGTTCGCCGCCTCGGCTTTTTGGGGAACCCCCGGGCACGAGCAATGGCATCCGAAT
>JAITKC010000172.1 GCA_031278665.1 Bifidobacteriaceae bacterium
GGCGCGCCGACCGGCGCGGCCCGGGGCCCGGCTGGGCCCGGGCGGCCGGCCGGACCAAGGCCCCGCCGGATTTGGAGAGGCAAGAATGATCGACTCTGTTATCAACCTGTTGGCGAATAAGCGCGACGAGCGCGGTCTGGGGATCACCTTCGTCTCGCCGGGCGACATCGAAGGCGAGTTCTACCCGTACAGCGCGTTGCGCCGAGACGCCATCCGCTATCGCCAAATCCTTCAGGGCCAAGGTTTCCAAGCCGGCGACCACGTGCTTTTGCAATTAGTCGACAACAAGGCCCTGGTCCAAGCGTTTTGGGCCTGTCTGTGGGGCGGATTCGTGCCGGTTCCGATGTCCGCCGCCGGCGACCAGAGGGCGTTGGGACGGGTGGCCCGGGTCCAAGAGATCCTGCCCCGGTCGCATGTCCTGTTTCAGCGGGCCGACCATCCGGACGTTCCCGCGGCCGGCGGGCTTCCAGGGGCCATCGACTTCGACTCGCTCGACCCGGACGCGGCGCCCGGCCCGGCTGAGCCCGATCCCGAACCCGTGCTGGCCTCGACTGTGCGGCTGGTGCAGTTCTCGTCCGGCTCGACTGGCGACCCGAAAGGCGTCATCATCACCGAGGGCGGCCTCTTGGCGGGGCTGCGGGCCTGCGTCCCGAGGCGAACCCCGCGCCTGGTCAACTCCCTGTTGTCGTGGCTGCCGCTAACCCACAACCTCAGTTTGGTGGGCGTTCACCTTTACTCGATCTGCCAGAACTACGGGCAGGTCCTGATGCCTCCGTCGCAGTTCGCCATGGACCCCCTAAGCTGGCTGCGCGCCATCGGCGTCCACCGGCCGACTGTCACCTTCTGCCCAAACTTCGCCTGCAAACACGTTCTCAAGGCGCTTGCCCGCCTGGGCCCCGAGGCGATCGCCGGATGCGACCTGTCCAGCGTCCACAAGATCGTCAACGGCGCCGAACCGATCGACCAAGCCACCGTTCAGGCCTTCGAGTCCCAATTGGAACCGTTCGGGCTGATGCGCAACGTGATGGTGCCAGGCTACGGTTTGACCGAGGCGTCGCTCGGGGTCACGATCGCCGAAATCTACCAGCCGCTACACACTTTGACCCTGGACCGCGATCGCATAGCCGTCGGCCAGTCGGTCGCCGATATTCAAGACGACGGAGGCGCCACTTTCACCGGGCTGGGCGCCCCGACGCCGGGAATGAGTTTGTCGATTCGAGACGCCGCCGGAAACATCCTCGACAACGGGGTGATCGGAGAAATCTGGATTCGCGGCGACTCGCTTTCCTCCGGCTACATAGACGCCAAAGGCGTCCATCGCCATCGCCTGTCGCCCGACGGCTACCTCGACACCGGCGATCTGGGCGCGGTGTTCGGGGCCGACTTATATGTCCTGGGGCGCAAGAAGGACATCATTTTCGTCAACGGCAAGAACGTCTACTCCCACGACCTCGAGCGAGTCTTGGAGGAGGCGTTGGGGTTCGACTGCGCGGTGCTCGGGCGGACCGACGACAGCGGCGCCGAAGCCGTGTTCGTGTTCTTGGCCGATGCCGACACCGCCGACCGCGCCGACCGCGAGGAGGCGGCCGGGCGCGCGGTCGCCACCCTGATGCGCGAGTTCGGCGTGCCGACGACGCAGGTCGTGTGGGTCGGCGAAATACCGCGCACGCAGACCGGCAAAAAGGAGCGCTTCGCCCTCCAGTCCCTGATCCCGGCGACCGTTTAGGGGTGGCGGCCGACATGTCAACAACCGTTGTCGACGCGCTGGCGCGTGTGATTCAGACCAAGACCGGCGCCGTCGCCGACGCCTCCGAGCGCCTGGCCTCGGCGATTCCGAATTCTTTGGCTTTCATGGAGGTGATCGCGCAGTGCGAAGACGAGTTCGGCGTGCTGATCGACCCGGCCCGGCTGACACGCGCCACCACAGTCGGGCAGTTCGCCGAGATCGTCGAGACGGCCCGCTCCGCTGGATGCCGAAGGCTCGAGCCGCCGCCGGCGCCCGGCCCCGCGGCCGGCTCGCCAGCCGCCGCCACCGGCCCCGGGCGGGCGACAACCCGGGTCGGCATGAATCCCATGCAAGTCGCCTATTTGCTGGGCGCCAACGAAGGCGTCGAATTAGGCGGCCAGGCGACGCTGATCTACTTCGAGGCCCGTCTGCCCTGTTCGGCGGCGACCGCGGCGAAGGCCGTCGAGCGCCTGTTCGCCCGCCATGAGGTTTTTCGCGCCCAGATCGACCACGACAACGCCGAACTCGTGGTCAGTCCGGACGCCGCCACGCGCCCGGTCGTGGCGCATGAACCCGACCCGGCCGGCGCGGACGGGCTGGCCTCCTCGATTCGACGCCGCCTAATCGAGGAGGCCAAGCGGTCCACCGACGGCCCTTGGCTATACGGGGCCGAGGTGATCGGCCTGTCGGACGGCGACAGCCGCCTCTGTTTCTTCCTCAACATGATCATCATGGACGCCGCGTCGGCTTTCATTCTGGTTCGCGAACTGGCCGGTTTGGCCAAAGGCGCCGAACTGGACGAACCGAAGTCCTTGGCCGCGGCGACGGCGGAGATCGCCAGACACAAGAGCCCGGCCTCGCGCCGCCGCGACCACGACTATTGGCGCCAGGCGGCCCCCTCGCTGCCGCCGGCGCCCCGTTTCAAGCCGGGCGTCGCCGTTTACGACGGGTGGTCGACGCAAAGGGTTTCGGCCACGCTGCCGCCGCACCTGACGCGGGCGCTTGAGCGTCGCGCCCGGTCCGATGCCGTCAGCGTCTCGTCGGTCCTGTTGGCCATCCACGGCGCGGTGGTCGCGCGCTGGGCCAACAGTCCGCGCTTTACCGTCAACGTCACGCTCACCGAACGCGGCGCCATCCGCCGGCCCCAGTCCGCGCTCGGCGACTTCACGTCGTCGACACTGGTCGGCCTCGACCTGGCCGCCGCCGAATCGTTCGAAGACCTCGCCGCCGCCGTCCAGCGCGACATCGCCGCCGGCCTGGCCCACCGCTCCTACACGGGCGTCGAGGTGATCCAGACCGTCTTGCGCACCCAGGCCAATCGTCGACAGGCGATTATGCCGGTGGTTTTCACAAGTTTCCTGAACGGATCGGGCCGCGACGCCCCCGCCGGCGCCGGGGCCGACGGCGCTTGCGACGATGCCGCCGTCGCCGCGGGCGTCGCCGTCGATTACACGTACACGCAGACCAGCCAGGTGTTTCTGGACATGCAGGCGATGTCCTACGGCGAGACGATCGCCGTCAGCTGGGACTACGTCCCCGAATACTTTGGCTTCCCGGTGGCTTCGGCCTTCGACGCCATGATTCAGGCCGTCACGGCCTACGCCAACGGCCAGACGCCGCTGCCGATAACCGACGCCGCCACCGAGCGGGCGGTGGCCGCCTATAACCAAACCAGCGCCGAACTCCCCTCGGGAACGTTGACCAGCGCCCTGCTCGAATCGTTCGACCGGCACGCCAATCGGGTGGCCCTGGTCAGCCACGCCCATGGGCTGACCTACACTTACGCCGACCTCCGGCGCCGGTCGGCCCAACTGGCCCACGCCCTGGTGGCGGCGGGGTGCCGGCCCGGCGACGTGGTGGTGGTCGAATCCACCAAACACCCGGCGTCGGTCATAAACCAGCTCGCGGCGTTGCGGGCGGGATGCGCGTTCGCGCCCTTGAACGCGGCTTACCCGCGACAGCGCAAAGACGACATCGGGCGAATGGCCGGCGCCAAGATCGCGGCCTTGACCGACGCCTCCTTCCGCGAACTGTCGGCCGAGCGCCACCCCGACACTTTCCCGGACGTCGAAACCGCGCCGGAATCGCTCGCCTACGTCATTTTCACCTCTGGCTCGACCGGCCGCCCCAAGGGCGTCGAGATCTCCCACGCCGGCGCCTGGAACACGATCGCCGACATCAACTCCCGGTTCCAGGTCGGCCCGGAGGACGTCATCGTCGGCCTCAGCGCCCTGAGCTTCGACCTGTCGATCTACGACATCTACGGCGCCTTCGCCGCCGGCGCCACGCTGGCCTTGGTCGACGACCAACGCGACGCCGACGAGATCCACTCGGTCCTGGCCGCCAGCCGGGCGACCATCTGGAACTCGACGCCGGCGCTGGTCGAGTTGGCGCTATTGCGATCCGGCCCCGCCACCGCCTACCCCTGGTTGCGGCTGCTGATGATGAGCGGCGACCGGATCGCCCACGACCTGCCCGGGCGGGCGTCGGCGATCTTCCCGCGCTGCCAGGTCTACAGTCTGGGCGGGGCGACCGAAGGCAGTATTTGGTCGATCTACTATCGGCTCGGCGGACCGCCCGATCCGACCCGGATACCTTACGGTTACCCGCTCGCCAACCAGCAGATTTACGTCCTCGGCTACGACGGGCGCCTGTGCCCGGCCGCGGTGGCGGGCGAGATCTGCATCGGCGGGCGCGGCGTGGCCGTCGGCTATCGGGGCGAACCGGACAAGACCGCCGCCGCCTTCGTCGCCTCCGGCGCCTATGGGCGCTTATATCGCACCGGCGATGTCGGCGTGTTCAACCGGGAAGGCTATGTCGATTTTCTTGGCCGCCAAGACCGCCAGATAAAGATTCGCGGCCACCGCGTCGAACTGGGCGAGATCGAGGCCGTGTTGACGGGCGACAAGCGGGTCGCCCGGGCACAGGCGGCCGTGCTCCAGCGCCGGGGGCACGACGTCTTGGTCGCTTTCGTGGTGCCCGAGGCCGCGGCCGCGAGCGTCGACCCGAACGGTTTGATCGCCCGCGCCCGCGAATATTTGCCGGACTATATGGCGCCCGGGCGGGTCGTGGTCGTCCAAGAAATCCCGGTCACCGCCCACGGAAAAGTCGACTTGGTCGCCCTCCAGGGCCTGTTCGACCAGGACGAGAGCGGCGACGAGCGGCCGTCCGCCGCGACCGCCGCGACCGCCGCGACCGCCGACCCGGCGGGCGCCGCTATGCGGGAGCTTTGGGGGCGGGTCCTCGACGCGCCTGTCGCCGCCGATGACGCCTCGTTCTTCGAGCTCGGCGGGGACTCGTTGAGGTTTCAGGATCTGTTGCGGCTGGTCCGCCGGGAGACCGGCCGGAGCTTGCGTTTTCGCGATGTCATCGCCAATCCCACAGTGCGCCAGATGACCGCCTTACTCGATCGCGCGCCCACCGTCCCGGCCGACTCCGCGCCCGCCGCGGACTCCTCGCACTCCCCCGGCGCCGCCGGCGCCCCGGACGCCAGGGACTCGCCGGACGCCGCGCAGGCCGCCGGCTCCGGGCCCTATGATCCCTTCCCGCTAACCGACATGCAGCGGGCCTACCTTGTCGGACGCTCCACCGCCTTCGCCCTCGGCGGGGTGGCCGAACACTATTA
This sequence comes from Bifidobacteriaceae bacterium, assembly GCA_031278665.1. Classification (GTDB taxonomy): domain Bacteria; phylum Actinomycetota; class Actinomycetes; order Actinomycetales; family WQXJ01; genus JAIRTF01. Next base: position 5,352 of record JAITKC010000172.1, read on the forward strand.
CGTCGAGTCGGAGAACACCGTCGACCTGCCCCGATTGGAGGAGGCGTTCAACGCCCTGATCGCCCGCCACCCGATGCTGCACGCCGTCATCGGCGACGACGGGACGCAGCGCGTCCTCGAGCGGGTGCCGCGTTACCGAATCGCCGTGCGCGACCTGTCCGGCCTGAGCCAAGCCGAAGCGGACCGGGAAATCGAAAAGCGACGCGCCGAACTCGGCCACCAGGTTCTCGAACCCGGAGTTTGGCCCCAATTCGAGTTCAGCGCCTTCGCCCTGGGCGGCGGCCGCCACCGCTTGTTCTTCAGCGTCGACATGATCCTGGCCGACGGCGCCAGCCAGCGGATTCTGCTCGAAGACCTGACCCGTTTGTACGATGCCGCCGAACCCTTGCCGATCCGCGGCGCCTTCCGCGACTACGTCCTCCGCTTCCAGCGCGAACGCCCGGGCGCCTTCGGGACGCTCAGCCCAGACCGCCTGGACGAGATCGCCGACGCCTTCCCGGTCGGCAATTTCCTGCCCGAACTGCCCGGCGCCGACCAGTCGGCCAGACCGGTCATCCGGCGCTTGTCGCATAACTTGTCGGCCGACCAGGCCGCCAAACTGCGCCGACAAGCGGCGCGAGCCGGGGTCAGCGTCTCGGCGCTGTTCTGCGCCGCCTATGTCAGCTCCCTGGGATTGTGGGCGACCGCCCCCCGGGTCGGAGTCAACGTCACCACCTACAACCGCGACCGGCGTTTCGGCGAAGTCGAGGGGGTAGTCGGCGATTTCACCGGCGTGGTCTTGCTGAGCTACGACGCCGGTCCGGCCGAGGATGTGTTCGGCCTGGCCCGAAGGGTCCAGCGCGACCTCCTCGAACATCTCGAGGCGGAGTACTCGGGGGTTGCCATGGTCTCCGAGATCGCCCGCCGGCGCGGTTCGATCGGCCAGGCGACGGCCCCGTTCGTGTTCACGTCATTGCTGTTCGACGGCCGCGAACCGGCCATGCGCGGGCGCGACGCCAGCGTCTTCGGGCGGATCTGCCACGCGCTTTCCCAGACGCCG
>JAITKC010000181.1 GCA_031278665.1 Bifidobacteriaceae bacterium
CGCCTTTCCGACGGCGAAAAGGCGGTGGCGCAGTCCGAAGGGCTGGACTATCCCATATTCATGGCCGTTGCCGAAGCTGTCGGCCACGACAAACGGGGCAAGACCACGTTCAAGCGAGCCAGCGACGGAGGGGACTTGTTGGTCACACGGGAGGAAACCGTCACGGCTTTCGACGACTCCGGCGGGGCGGTGAAGAGGGTGATCGTGTCGCAAGACAAAGTCGTGGACGACGACCTGCCACTAGTGTCCGAGGCGTTCGGCGAGTGGTTGGCAAGCCTGTTATGAGAAAGGCGACCGTCAGCTCCCGCACCGCTTGGGACACAGGAAGGCTTGACGCGCGCTTCTACACATCGCCGGGCTGGGAGTTGCGCTCATCGCTGATGCGCGGAGGCGAACGCCTGGCGCGCCTCGGAGGCGCCGGCGGGCTTGGCTCAGTGCGTCATCCCACAAGGTTCAAACGGGTCTACGCCGGACCGAACGAAGCCTCGGTGGCGTTCCTGAGGGCCACCGATATCTTCAACTACCTGCCAACGGCCGCTGACTGGCTGGCCGCGGAACCCGCGGCTGATCTCGAACCATACAGGATCACCGAAGGGACAATACTTCAGACGCGTTCTGGCAGGAACCTCGGGCCACTCACACTAGCCGACGGCCACCTGTCGCAGTTTGTGCTCACCGACGACATCATTCGCTTAGTCATCGACGATCCGTCGCTTCGCTATTACACGCTTGGGTTGCTCCGGACAAGCGCTGGCCAGGACATTCTTCGTTGCGACGACACGGGCTCGGTTGTCAACCATCTCAGCGCGGATCAGGTCTCAAACGTGGCCATCCCGATCCTAGACGACCTAGTCGAACCGGTGGCCGGGCTAATCAGGCAGGCCTTCTCGCAAAGGGCGGTGGCGCGGTCAAGTTTGGCGGCGGCGGTGTCCGCGATAGACCGACGCTATCCGCTACCAGCCACGCGAAGACTCCATTTGGGCTGGACGGTGTGGGCCCAGGCGACGCGCGGACGGCTTGACGCGGCCTTCCATAATCCTCGGGCCAGCCACGCCCGCGAGGACCTTCAGGCGCGCGGCGGAGTGCGCATCGGCGAGGTCGCCTCCGTCCTCAAGCCGAGCGGGCGTTACAAGCCGATCTATGTCGCCCGCTCCGAGGGTCTCCCGCTGTTGTCCGGCAGGCAACTTCTCCAGGCCGACGTGATGGGACCCAAGCACATCGCCCGCCGCAGTGTGGAGGCGCCTGATCGCTATGCGCTCCATTATGGCGACGTCTGCTTCCAAGCCGACGGCCGCGCCGAGGAGAGCCTGGGCGCCCCGGTCCTGGTGAACGAGGGCAGGGCGGGTTGGCTTGCCTCCGGCCACGTCGCCCGTCTGCGTCCTGATGAACCAGCGCATGCCGGATGGCTGTGGGCGGCCGTGGCAAGCGCCTCGGTCCAGGCTCAGCTTGCCGCCCGGGCGGCCGGCAGCGTTGTCGACGCCCTCTACGAGAGCGACATCGGCCAAGTCGTCCTGCCGCCAATGGATGAAGTCGACTCTGCCTCGATCCAGGTCTCATGGGACAAGTTCGCGCAGGCTGACGCCCTAGAACAGCAAGCCCGCGAGCTGATCTCAGAGCGCTTGTCGGCCGCGCCCGCGAACCGGTGAGATGAACACTCCAGGCGAGCGCGCGGCATCGGCGGCGGGCAACGTCGTGGTGGACGCCCGCGGGGTTGGGGTGCGCGAGGGCTCGGCGGTCCTCTTGGCGCCCGTCGACCTGACTTTGGCGGCCGGGCAGGTCATACTTCTGACCGGCCCGAACGGCGTCGGCAAGACGACTTTGCTGCGAGTCTTGAGCGGGCAATCGCGGCCCAGTTCGGGCGCGCTGGCGGTTTGCGGGTTGACGCCGGATCAGCGGCGGCCGGCTTTCCGCCGGCGGGTCGCCCATTTACTTGCGCCCAGGAGTTTCAGTCCCACTATGACGATTGCCGAACATGTCACGTTGGCGGCGTTGACCTGGGGTTTTACGGCGCACGATGCCGCCGGGCTGGCTCGGCGCCGGCTTGGTCAGTTTGACATCGGGGCGCTCGGCAGCCGTTTCCCGCATCAGTTGTCGTTGGGCCAGTCGCAGGCCGCGTCGCTCTGCGTCAGCCTGGCCCGGCCGTTTGACCTGCTCTTGTTGGACGAGCCGGACCAGGCCTTGGACGACGATCGGCTGGCGGCCCTTGAGGCCGTCTTGGGCGAGGCGGCCGAGGATGGCGCCGCCGCCGTGGTGGCCACCCACAGCCGGGCGCTGCGCGCCGCCATGGCGGATTCGGTGATCGAGTTGAGCCGACTGAGCCGTGCCCAGGCCGTCTGAGCGCGCGGCGGCCCACCTGGCCGCCGCCCCTTGGGCCGTCCCGCCCGGGGACGCGATGGGGACGCCCGGGGCCGCCGCCGGCGGTTCAAACAGGATCAGACTGGGGAGGGCCGGCGGAGCCTATTCGGCCGTCGTCGGCTGCGCGCCGCTGGTGGCCATGGCCGCCGCCGGGGTGGCGGCGGCGGTTCGCGAACCGCCGGTCGCCCGGGCCCTGGCCTTGATCGCCTTGCCGTCTCATCAGTTGGCGTTGGCGTTGCTCCTGATCTTGGCCGCGTTGGCCTTGGGGGCGGGTCGCGGACCGGTGCTGGCCGATCCGTTCCGGCTGGGGCTGGCGCTGGCCGGCCCGGCGCCTTGGCAGGCGTCGTTGCGGCGGCCTTTGGCGCGCAATTGGACCGGCCTGGGCGCGGCCGGGGCGGCGGCGGGCTGCCTGACCGGGGCGATGATGGCGCTGGCCGGGGTGGCCGATTGGGCGGCCGGCGCCGCCTGGGCGCTCGGCTGGTCCGGCTACTGTTTGGCGGCGTTGGCCGCTTGGCTGGTCGGTCAGCGCTGGCCGGCTCTGGGGCGCCTGGCCGGTTTGTCCCTGTTGGCCGTGCTCCTGGCCTGGTCAACCTGGTTCGCCTGGCCCGCCCCGGCGCCGGGGCCGCCGGCCATAGGCGGGACGGGTTCCGGATGGGGCTTGGGCGCGGTCTTGGGCGCGGGCTTGGCGGCGGCCGGGGCGGCGGCCTGTTGGGCGGCGGCGCGGCTAGTCGACGGGCTGGACCCGGCGGTGTCGCGTCTCCAGGCCGAACGCTGGGCGGACGCCGGCCGAGCCGCCCGGTCCGGCCGCCTGTCCGAGGCCGGTGTGGTTTACCAGGCCAGGGCGACGCGGCCGGCCCGCCGGCCGGCCGGGCTGGGTCGGCGCTGGTGGTCGCGGACAATCTGGCTCGATTGCCTAGGCGCCTTGCGCGCCCCGGTTCATCTGGCCACGTCGACACTGGCACTGATGCTGGCCGGGGCTTGGCTGAGCCGCGCGCTGGCGACGGCCTGGGCCGGCAGCGGCGGCCTGGGCCTGGCGGCCGCGGGGGGATTGGCGGGGGGATTGGCCGGCGCCGGCGTCCGCGGCCTGGCCGCTGGCGTCCGCCAGGCGGCCGAGGACGCGGTCGCTCCGTCCGCCTACGGCGTTGGGACAGGCCGCCTGCTGGCCGCCCGGGCCGTTTTTCCGGTGGCCTTGGGCGGGGCCGGGCTGGGGTTGGGCGATTTGCTCAACCGCTTGGCCGGCCCGGCCGGCCAGATCTTGCCGCCAGTCGCCGTTTGGGCGCTGACTTGGTTGGCCACAGCCGTGGTGATGGTCTGTTTGAACACCCTTGAACAGATCGGCGGCTCCACCCCCGGCGCCCTTGACCTGCCAATGTATTCGCCGATGGGCGACCCGGCGCCGGTCTTGCGGGCCGCTTGGCAAGTCCGGGCGCAGTTAGCGGCCGCCCTCTGGGGCGCCCTGTTGGCCGGGACCGCCGGCTTGGTCGCGCCGGAGCTCTGGCTGGTCTTGGTGGCCGGCGCGGCCATCGCCCAGGCCTGCGCTTGTCTGCGCTCCTTGGCCCGCCAGCCCTAAGGGCCCGGCGGCCACCCGATCTGAGATTTTTGGCGCGGTGCGGCCGAACTGGAGATACTGGCGGCCGTCGGCCAATGTGAAGAAGAAGAGTTTGCGGACCGGACCGCCGCCGTCCTCGCGCATTGGCACCGCCCACAGATCCGAGTCCAGCGGGACCATTGGATATTCGGTTGGGTTGGGGACGCTCAGAGCCGCCAGCGGGCCGAGCGCCGTGGCGCGCAGGCGCGGCCCGGTCTCGCCTTCGAAAACTTCGAAACGGGTGCCGCCGTTCTCGTAAGTTCCGGCGAATGGCGCGATGTCGGCATCGGCGGGTTTGTCCGGCAAGCGCGTCGGCGCCGGCTTGTCGACGCCGGCCAGCGTGGCGAAGACTTCGCGCAGCAACTGGTCGGCCAGCCCGTCCGGGTCCGCGCCGCCGTTGGTCACCAGCACCGCGGCGACGCCCGAGGCGGGGTGGCAGCACAACCAGGAGAACTGGCCGATCGTGCCGCCGTTATGCCACAACATCCGCTCGCCGTTCCAGTCGGCGCGCAGCCAGCCGAGTCCCATCGAGTCGGCCGCCGGGCGATCCGCCGGGGTGGTCGCGAACTGCGCGGCCGCCATCCGTTCGGCCGAATCCGCCGAGATCACCCGGCTGCCGTCGTCGGTCACCCCGCCGCGCAGGTGGAGCCGGGCGAAGGCGAGCACGTCGGCCACGCTCGACGTGATCAGCCCGGCTGGCGCCATCGATCGCGGCAGCAGGAAGGCGGGCGCCACCTGGATGTCGCCGGCGATGTCGATGTGGCCGACGGCGGCCGAGAACATCACGGTCTCCTCCGGCAAAGTGGTGGTGCGAGTCAGCCCAAGCGGCTCGAACAGCGCCGCCCGCATGGCGGCGTCCCAAGTCTGGCCGGTCAACTCCTCGATTATCCGTCCCAGGACCACGAACCCGGCGTTGCAATAAGACCAGGTCGCCCCGAGCGGGTGAATCCTGGCCGCGCTGTCCAGCCGGCCGACGTATTCGCGCACCGCCTCGTCCCCCCGGCCGGTGTCGGTGAAGATGTCGCCGTCGATGCCGCTGGTGTGGGTCAGCAGGTGCCAGACGGTCAGGCGCTCGGTCGCCTCCCGGTCGGCCAGTTTGAAATCCGGCAGCAGATCTTTGACGCGGCTGTCGAGTGTCAGGCGGCCCTGGTCGATCAGGCGCATGATCGCGCTGGCCGTCCAGACTTTGGTGATCGAGCCGATCTGGAAGAGCGAGTCCTCGCCCACCGCCGCGCGGGCGCCGAGCCGCCGGTTCAGCGTGCCCGATGCCGCCGTGGCGACGTCGACGTAACCGTCCGGGCCGAGACGCGTCAGGCCGAGCGCCGCCCCGGCGACTTTGTGGCGCCCGACCAGGGCGTCGAGGCGGCGACGCCAGTGCGCCGCGTCGATCGGGGCCGGGCGTGGCCCCGAGGCGGCGCCGGCGTGCCGCTCGGCCCATTCGACCAGCCGCTCGCCGACGTCGACGCGGTGGCTCGGCCGGCCCTCCAAGATGAACAGGTGGCTGGCGCCGGGATAGACGACCAGCCGGGTGGGCACGCCTTGTTCGCGTAGCGCGTGGTGCCACTGTTGGGCCTGTCCCAACGGGCAGCGCCGGTCCTCTCCGCCGTGCAGGATCAGGGTCGCGGTGTCGACCCGGTCGACCGCCGAATACGGCGACAACTCGGCGACGCGCCGCTGGTCTTGCCCCAGCCAGGCCATCGCCTTCCAGTCCACCAGGCTGGAGAGGTGGCCCAGGTCGCCGGTTCCGGCCAGGCTGGCGAAGTCGCAGATCAACCCGCCGGCGATGGCGGCCGCGAAGCGGTTGTCGAGACTGGTCAGGCGACAGGTCATAAAGCCGCCGTAACTGTAACCGGCGACCGCCAGACGGGCCGGGTCGGCCAGACCCTCGGCCACCAGCCGGTCGACCGGTTCGAGGAAGTCGGACAGGTCGGCCTCGCCCCAACGGCCGTCGACGGCGCGGTAGAAGCCGTCGCCGTAGCCGTCGGAGCCGCGCGGGTTGACTGTCAGCACGGTCCAGCCCCGCCGGACGAGCTCTTGATGGTACAGGTGGGCCGCGTCGACGGCGCCGTTCCAGGCGTTATGCGGTCCGCCGTGGATGTCGAGCAGTAGCGGCGTGGGGCCGGCGGCCGCCGGGTCCCGCAGCACCCAGCCCTCGACCGCGGTCCCGTCGCCGATCTCGAACTGGCGCGGCTCGCGGATGTAGAGTTCGGCCCCGTCCGGCGCCGAGCCGTGCGCGGCGACCATCGTCTCCGCGCCCGTCGCCAGATCGACCCGGACCACGTCGCCGAACGACGTCGCGGTGGTCACCACGGTCGCGGCCGTCCCTCCCGCCAACGACAGGCCCGCCACCTCGCGGCCGGCGCCGGCTAGCACCGGACGCGGCTCGCCGCCGGTCAGCGGCACGGCGTAGAGGTGGGAGCAGCCGCGGTCGCGGACGGCGAAGACTACCTCGCCGGCATCGGACACCTTAGGCGCCGCCCCCGGGTAGCCGGTCGCCCCGGGCGAGACATTGCGATCCAGGGACGCCGCCAACCGCGTCGCCGCGCCGGTCGCGGCGTCGACTCGGTAGAGGTTCGCGATGCCGACCGGTCGCGGCTGGTCCCAGCCGACCACCAGCAACGAGCCGTCGGGAGCGTAGGCGACGGTCAGCGCGACGCCGTCCGCGAAGGCGACCAGTTCGGGCGGGCCGAGCGGATCGTCGGCTTCCAGCACATGGACGGCGGAACGAAAGCCGAGGTCGTCTTCGTCGTCGGGCCGGCGGACAAAGGCGATCTGGCCGCCGTCGGGCGACCAGGTCGGGCTGGTGGCGTGGGCGTCGGCGTCGGTTAGCTGGGCGACCGCGCCGGTCGCCAGGTCGAGGACGTGGATTTGCAGCCGGACGCCGCGCAGCAGCCCGACCCCGTCGGCCTGGTAGCCAAGCCCGTCGACGACGATCGGCCGGCTGACGCGCCTGGCCCTGGCGTCCTGGTCTTCGCCCGGGTCCGCCTGGCCGTCGGTCCGGGCGCTGAAGGCGATCCGCCCGCCGTCCGGGCAGAACACCGCCTCGCCGGCGCCCAGGGGCAGGAATGTGCGCTGTTGCGGCTCGCCGGCGCCGGCCGGCAGAGTCCACAGCTGGCCTTCGCGCAGGAAGGCGAGCGTCGATCCGTCGGGCGAAAACACCGGCGCCGAGTCATTTGGTCCCAGAGTTAGCCGGCGCGGCGCGGCGCCGACTTCGGCCAGCCACAAAGAGCTGGTCGCGCGGTCGGCCTCAAGGTCGACGCCGCGCACGGCGTAAACGATCCGCGCGCCGTCCGGCGACAGCGCCGCCTGCGCGGGCGAGGTGATGGCGGCGAGGTCTCGGACGCTCAGTCTGCGGGTCATAGCTAACTCCGGGGTCTGGTGATCGGACTGGTCGGGCGGCCCGGCCTCGACAATCCTAGTCCGGCCCGTCACGGCGATGGCGCGGCCCAAGCGGCCCGCAATCCGCCCCCG
>JAITKC010000225.1 GCA_031278665.1 Bifidobacteriaceae bacterium
CTCGGCCCGCCGCCGCCGGCGGCCACCCGCCGCCAGATCGCCGCCGCCGCCCCGGCCGCCGCGCGCGGGCTGATCGCGGCGCTGGCCGCGCGTTCGGACGCGGCCGCCTTCGCCGCCCGGGCCCCGGCGCGGCGCGAGGCCGAGGACTATTGGCAGGCCGTGGCGCAAGCCGAACAGGCCGTCAAACGGGGTCTTGGCGCCTGGCGGCGCCTGCGCGGCCGCCTGGCGATCCGCTTCCGGCGGCCAAAAACACGCCAAGGCCGGCCGGCTCTGGCACGATAGGAGAATGACGGGCCGAATCATGGTGGTGGACGATGACGTGGCGCTGGCCGAGATGATCGGCATCGTGCTGACGGCCGAGGGGTATTCGGCCGACTATTGCGCCGACGGAACCCGGGCGCTGACCCTGATCAGGCGGACCCGGCCGGATCTGGTCCTGCTCGACCTGATGCTGCCCGGAATGGACGGCATCGAGGTCTGCCGCGAACTGCGCAAGGAATCCGGCGTGCCGGTGATCATGGTGACGGCGAAATCCGACACCAAGGACATCGTCGAGGGACTCGAAGTCGGGGCCGACGACTACATTCTCAAGCCGTTCAAACCGGCCGAACTGGTCGCCCGCGTCAAAGCCCGGCTGCGCCGCGGCCCCGCCCACGAGTCGACCGACGGCGAGCGCCTGCGGATCGGCGACATTGAAATCGACGTTCCCGGCCACGAGGTCCGCAAAGCCGGGCGGCTGATTTCGCTGACGCCGCTCGAGTTCGACATTCTCGAGACCCTGGCCGCCAAGCCGCGGCAGGTGTTCACCCGCGAGATGCTCCTCGAACGGGTCTGGGGGTACAAGAACGCGGCCGACACCAGACTGGTCAACGTGCACGTCCAACGCCTGCGGGCGAAAGTCGAGGCCGACCCGGAAAGCCCCAACGTGGTGGTGACGGTGCGCGGCGTGGGCTATAAGGCGGGCAACCCGCTGTGACTTCGGCGCGGCCGCCGGGGGCGCCGGTCAAGCCGGCCGCCAAACGGACCAGGGGCGGGCTGATCGCCCTGGTGCGGCGTTCGCTCCAGGCCAGGGTGATGTTGACGGTCATCGCGGTTTCCGGCGTGGCGTTGGCCGCCCTCGGAATCGCCCTAACCGAACAAGTCCGTTCCGGGATCTTCAACGCCCGCGTGACCGACGTGCTGGGCGAGGCGTCGCGGCTGGCGGTCACCGCCCAGGAGCTATTCGACGCCTCCACCGTCGGCTCGCCGATCACCGCCGAGACGCTGGCCCGGGACACTATCGCGTCGATCTCGTCGGTCGGGTCTTCGGCCACGGCGGTTTCGCTGTTGCCGCCCGATGACGCCGGGCCGGGCGCGATTTCGGCCATCTTCACCGACTCGCAGCTATTGGGGGCCGCCTCGCCGCAACTGCGCCAGGCCGCCCGCGACGGCGGCGAACAGGTTTGGCAGTCGATCGCGCTGCCGGCGGCGGCCGGCCAGGCGACCCGCCCGGGGGTGGCGGTGGCGCAGGTGGTCACCTTGTTGGCGACGCCCTATGTGTTGGTGATGGTCTACGACTTGAGTCCGGAACAGGCCACTATGAGCTTGATCGCCGGCTTCTTGGCGATCGCGGCGGTGGCCGTGGTCTTGATCGTGGTGCTGGTCACCTGGCTGGTCACGCACCAGGCGGTGCGCCCCGTCCGCCAGGCCGCCCAGGTCGCGGCCAAACTGGCGGACGGCGCCTTGGGCGAGCGCATTCCGGTGCGCGGCCACGACGAGATGGCGACTTTGGCGGCATCGTTCAACGAGATGGCGGCCGCCATGCAACGCCACATCGGCCAGTTGGAGGACCTGTCGAAACTGCAACGGCGGTTCGTCTCCGACGTCTCGCACGAACTGCGCACGCCGCTGGCGACTATCCGGATGGCCGGCGACCTGATCCACGCGGCCCGCGACCGCTTCCCGCCCGATGTCGCCCGCTCGGCCGAACTGCTGGCCAACCAACTCGACCGGTTCGACGCCCTGTTGGCCGATCTGCTGGAGATTTCGCGTTTCGACGCCGGCGCCGCCCAACTCGACATCGAGCGAGTCGATTTGCGCGCCCTGGTCGGCTGGGAACTGGACGCCGTGGCCCCGCTGGCGGCGGACAACGGCGTGGTCGTGACCAGCGAAATGCCGGAGCGGCCGGCTTTGGCCGAAGTCGACTCGCGGCGGATCTCCAGGATTGTGCGCAATTTGGTCGTCAACGCGATTGAGCACGCCGCCGACAAAGTGCTGGTTCAGATGGCCGTGAGCGACCAGGCGGTGGCCGTGGTGGTGGCCGACAACGGCCTCGGATTGAGCGAAGACCAGGTCGAACGGGTCTTCGACCGTTTTTGGCGGGCCGATCCGGCGCGCGCCCGGACGACCGGCGGCACCGGCCTGGGCTTGGCGATCGCGTTGGAGGACACCAACTTGCACGGCGGGCGGTTGGACGCCTGGGGCCGCCCGGGGGTCGGCGCGGTCTTCCGTTTGGCGGTGCCGAGGACGGCCGGGGGCGACGTCGGCCCCCCGCCGGCCGAACTCGGCCCGGTTCCGGCGGTCCAGGGGGTGGCCCGATGACGCGCCGGCGGGCGGCGGCCGTCGCGGCCCTGGTCGGCATCGGCCTAGCCGGCGGCTGCGCCACCCTGCCGCAAAGCGG
>JAITKC010000226.1 GCA_031278665.1 Bifidobacteriaceae bacterium
AGCCTTTCAGCCCACAACGCCAACAGAGTGATTTGACAAGCCGCAAACCCAGTGCCTACGATAGCCAACGCGGGAATGAAACGTTTCAGGGCAGAATCCATCATCTCTACGATCCGCAAGGAGGCGGTCAGTGTCCGGGAAGATCTCGGGCTACCGGGCGACGCTAGCCGTGGCGATGTCGAACTACATTGAAGCCGGTTCGATCATCGCGTTGGCGACATCGCTGACGCTATGGCAAGACCACTTCGGATTGAGCTACAAACTCGCGCCGCCCACGCGGCGGTCTGGCCGGAGATGCTGGAAGCGCTGCGCGACAACACCGCAATTGGAGCAAGGGAGCAAGGGAGCGCCAAATGACAATCAATTCCGACCGCGCGTCTGTGATCGCGGCCCTGAGGGACCAAACTGTCGAATTGCCATCGTGGGCCTTCGGCAACTCCGGCACCCGGTTCAAGGTCTTCGGGACGCCGGGAACACCGCGCGACCCCTTCGAGAAGGTCTCAGACGCGGCCCAAGTCCACCGCTTCACCGGGATCACGCCACGGGTGTCGCTGCACATCCCCTGGGACAAAGTCTCGGATTATGGGAAGCTGGCCGAGCACGCCGCGGGCGAGGGCGTCAGGTTGTCGGTCATCAATTCGAACCTGTTCCAAGACGATGACTATAAGTTCGGCTCGCTCACCAACGCGGATCCGGCGATCCGGGCCAAAGCCGTCGCCCACCACGCCGAATGCGTCGAGGTGATGCGCGCCACCGGCTCCAAAGAATTGAAGATCTGGCTCCCAGACGGGATCAACTACCCCGGCCAGGGCGACCTCCGGGCGCGCCAGGATTGGCTGGCCGAATCCCTGGCGCAGGTCTACGCCGGCATGGACCCAGACCACCGCCTCCTGTTGGAATACAAGTTTTTCGAGCCAGCCTTTTACGCCACCGACATCCCCGATTGGGGGACCTCGCTATTGCACTGCCTGGCGCTGGGCGAACGCGCCAAAGTGGTTTTGGACACCGGCCACCACGCCCCCGGAACCAATATCGAGTTCATCGTGATGCAGTTGCTGCGCCAGGGCCGGCTGGGCGCGTTCGATTTCAATTCGCGCTTCTACGCCGACGACGATCTGATGGTCGGCGCCGCCGACCCATTCCAACTGTTCCGCGTCATGAACGAGATCGTGGCCGCCGGCGCCTTGGCCCCGGACTCGGGCGTGAATTTCATGCTCGACCAATGTCACAACGTCGAGCCGAAAATCCAAGGCCAAATCCGTTCCGTCATGAACGTCCAAGAGGCGACGGCGAAGGCGCTGCTGGTCGACCGCCCGGCCTTGGCCGCCGCCCAGCGCGCCGGCGACGTCCTCGGGGCCCACGGCCTGCTGATGGACGCCTACAACAGCGACGTCCGCCCGCTCCTGGCCGAGCTGCGCCAGTCGATCGGCTTGGACGGCGACCCGATCGCCGCCTTCCAGGCCTCCGGCTACGAGTCCAAGGTCGCCGTCGCGCGCGTCGGCGGCGTCCAGGCGTCTTGGGGGGCCTGACATGCCGACGATGCCGCCCGGTCCGGCCAGCGCTCCCGGCGCCGCGCGGGTCGCGGCCGTCGACCTGGGGGCGACATCGGGCCGGGTGATGGTCGCCGAGGTCGGTCCGGATGTGTTTCGGCTGACCGAGGCGCATCGTTTCCGGACCCCATCCGTCCGCCGCGACGGCCAGCTGAGCTTGGATTTCGAGGCGCTGTGGGCGCAGGTGGCCGAAGGCCTGCGGCGGGCCGCCGCGACCGGCCCGATCAACTCGGTCGGGATCGACTCGTGGGGCGTCGACTACGGCCTGCTGGGCGCCGATGGCGCCCTCCTCGGCGATCCGGTCAGCTACCGCGACGACCGCACCGAGCACGTCCCCGAGCGCGTTTGGCGGCGCCTCCCCAGGGACGAGTTGTACGCCGCCACCGGGGTCGCTCACCAGCGTTTCAACACCGTCTTCCAGTTGGCGGCGGAGCCGGTCGAGCGACTCGGGCGGGCCAGGACGCTGCTGTTGCTGCCGGACCTGCTGAGCCATCGCCTGACCGGCGGAATCGGCGCCGAGGTCACCAACGCCTCGACCACCGGCCTGTTCGACGTCCGCCGACGCGACTGGTGCTGGCCGGTGATCGACGCGCTCGGCTTCCCGCGCCGACTGTTCCCGCCGGTGGTGGAGCCGGGCGGTGTCATCGGCGAGTTGACCGCCGAGGCTGGCGCGGCCACGGGACTGGGCCCCGGCACAACGGTGGTGGCGGTCGGAAGCCACGACACGGCATCGGCCATCGCGGCCGTCCCGGCTCAGCGACCCGACTTCGCCTACATCTCCAGCGGGACCTGGTCGCTGGTCGGGCTGGAACTGGGACGCCCGGTCCTGACGCAAGCCTCGCGGGCGGCGAACTTCGCCAATGAGCTGGGAGTCCGCGGCACCGTGCGGTACTTGAAGAACGTCATCGGGCTCTGGCTGCTGTCAGAGTGCCAGCGCCAATGGGAGGCGGACGGGCAGGAGGCGCGGCTCGGGCCGCTGCTCGCGGGGGCCGCCGCGCTGCCGCCCGGCGAGGCCCGGTTCGACGCCGCCGACCCGCGTTTCCTCAGCCCGGGGGACATGCCCCGGCGGATCGCCGAGGCGGTGGCGGAGGCCGGCGGGCGCCTGCCGCGGGGCCAGCGCGAGACCGTCCGCTGCGTCATCGACTCGCTGGCGGCGGCCTACCGCGACGCCATCGTCGCCGGGTCTCGGCTGGGCGGCCAACCTGTCGGGCGGGTGCACCTGGTCGGCGGCGGCTCGCTGAACGCGCCGCTGTGCCAGGCGACCGCCGACGCCACCGGCCTGCCGGTGCTGGCCGGCCCGACCGAGGCCTCAGTCATCGGCAACGCGCTGGTCCAAGCCCAGGCGATCGGCGCCATCGACGGCCGGGCGGACGCGGCCTTGGCTGGGCCACGCGCGCTGGTGGCCGAGCATTTCCCGGCCACCACCTACCAACCTGGCGGCGCCGCCGCCCAACCAACCCAGAAGGAGCAGCCATGAACCAGCAGCCAACCGCATCCGTGACCGAGGTCCTGGCGGAGATGGGCGCGGCCGGCGCCCGCCTCGACCGGCTTCACACCTGCGAGGCCGGCGCCGGCAACATCTCGGTCGCGTTGCGCTCCGCGCCCGCCTTGGAAACCACGTTCCCGCTGGTCGAGGCGTTCGCTCTGCCGGTCC
>JAITKC010000285.1 GCA_031278665.1 Bifidobacteriaceae bacterium
CTCCGGCCGGCCGGCGCGGGTCCGCCGGGGCGTTCGCGGGCGCCGTCACCGGTGCCTGCGTCACCGGCGGCGGCGTCATCGGCGGCGTCTGTGTCACCGTCATCGGCGGCGGCGTCACCGTCACCGGCGTCACCGGCGTCACCGTCATCGGCGGCGGTGGCGTCACCGTCATCGGCGGCGGCGGCGGCGTCATCGGCGGCGGCCTGGTTGGGGGGCGTCGCGCCAATCCGGGGCACGGCCGCCAACAACCGCCGCGTGTAGTCCGCCTCGGGGCGCGCGAACAGGCGGGTCGCCGGGCCGACTTCGACCACTTCGCCATCGCACATCACCACCACCTGGTCGGCCATGTCCGCGACCACCCCCATATTGTGGGTGATCAGCAAGATTGCCGCGCCGGTGCGCCGGCGCACCCGGCGCAGCGTGGCCAGAATCTCGGCTTGGACCGTGACGTCGAGCGCCGTGGTCGGCTCGTCGGCGATCAACAGTTTGGGGGAGCGGGCCAGGGCCATCGCGATCATGATGCGCTGGCACATGCCGCCGGAGAACTGGTGCGGATAGTCCCGCAGCCGGCTGGCCGGGGCCGGGATCTCGACTGTCTCGAGTAACTCGACGACCCGGGCCTTGACCTTGGCGGCCGGCAGGCGCGGCTGGTCGAGTCGCACCACCTCGCCGAGTTGGAACCCGATGGTGAACACCGGGTCCAGCGCGGCCACCGGCTCCTGCGAGATCATCGCGATCTGAGACCCGCGAACGCGGCGCAACTCGCGCTCTTTGAGCCGTTCCAGATGACGGCCGTCGAACACGATCTCGCCGCCGACCCGCGCGTTGGCGGCCAACAGGCCCAACACGGCCAACGCGCTGACGGTCTTGCCGGAACCGGACTCTCCCACCACGGCGACTATCTCGCCCGGCCGGACCTCGTACGAGGCCTGTTTGACGGCATCGACCAAGCGGCCTTCGACGTCGAAGGCGACATTCAGCCCGCGCAGGGCCAAGACCGGCTCAACCATCGGCCTTGTCCCGCTCGAGTTTGTGAGCCTTCCAGTCCAACAGCATTTTCGCGTGGTACAGGGCCACCCATTGCAGATAGTCGCGGCCGTTGACCAACCGCCGGCGCGCCTCTTCGTTGCCCGGGCCGAAAGCGTCGATGGCCGCCTCGATAGTCGCGATCTCGCGGTCGAAGAACTGGTGCTCATGGGACAAGAAACTGCCCCAGGGATCCTCTTCGCAGCTGAAATAGTGGCTCCTGTCGCCGGCCACCGAGCGCCGCCGGATGAAGCGCATGTCCACCAGCCGCCTGGTCGCCATCGAAATGGCGCCGGCGGAGACCTTGAGTAACTGAGCCAACTGGGCGGAGGACAAACACGGCTGGTCGGTCACCATCAGGTAACCGAGGACCCGCCCGTCCATCCGGGAGGTTCCGGCCATCTCCCAGATCAGCGAGAGATCTTCGGCGAACTGCCGGCGTTGGCGCTCGAGCGCCTCGGCCTGGCCGACCGGTTCGAGTCCGCCCAGACCTGGTGTGGGGTAGTCGGCGTTCATGCGAGCCTCTTCGGGTCAAGGCTGGAGCGGAGGGCTTCGCCCAGGCAGATGATGGCCAACACCGTCAGGCTGAGGAAAGCGGAGGAGAACACCAGCATATGCGGCGCGGTCTGGAAGTTGCGCGAACCAGCCGCGATCTGCAGTCCCCAGGAAATAGTCGGCTGTTGTAAGCCAACCCCCAGGTAGGTCAGCGAGGATTCGGCCACTATGACGGCGCCAATTCCAATAGTCGCCAGGATCAGAACCGGGGTGATGGCGTTCGGCAGGACGTGGCGGATTATTATCCGCCGGCTCGGCAGGCCCGCCACCCGCGCCGCCACGACATAGTCCAGTTGGCAGACCTGGCGAACGCTGGCCCGCACCAGGCGCGCCAGAGCCGGCCAGCCGAAGACGCCCAACACCAGCGATACGCTCCAGACGTCGCGGCGGCTGACCGAGTTGAGGACCACGATGGCGGCCAGCAGGAACGGGAACCCCAAGAAGACCTCGGTCAACCGGGTGATCAGACTGTCGACCAAGCCCGGCCGGTAGCCGGCGGCCGTGCCCAACACCAGGGCGATCGCCATCGACAACACGGTGGCCGTCAAGCCGACTGCGACCGACGTCCTGGTGCCGTAGATCACATTGGCCCAAATATCGCGTCCTTGCAGGTCGAAGCCGAACGGATGGCCCGGACAGGGCCCGTCCTGGCTGTAGGCCAGGTCGGCGTGATACGGGTCGCCGTTCCCGAACAACCCGGCGAAGAAACCCGGGAACAAGGAGATGACCACCAGCGCCACGATCACCATGCCCGGCAGGACAAAAGTCGGCTTGGCCAACAGGCGCCGCGAGACGCCGCGCCGTTTAGTCCGCCTGTCGCCCCTAAACATGGCTTCGGCTTCGTCGAATGCGCGGGTCGAGCAGGGCGTGGAGCAGTTCGATCAGCAGCGAGGTCAACAAGAACACGACTATCAGGGCTGTGGCGACCCCGACCACAGTGGTTCCCTCATGCGCCTTGATCGCTTCGAACATCAGATTCCCAACCCCGGGCAGATTGAAAATGCCCTCTATTATGACCGAACCGCCCAGCAGGTAGCCCAGGTCGGTGGCCAGATAGGTCGAGGCCGGGATCAGCGAGTTGCGCAGCACGTGGACGCCTATTATGCGGCCCTCGGACATCCCGTGGGCCCGCAGCATGGTGACCGATTCGGCCTCCAAAGACTCCACCATCGCGCCTCTGACCAGCCGCGAGACCGCCGGCAAGCCGAAGACGGCGATAATCGCGGCCGGCAGCAAATAGGACCTGGGCCAGCCCTCCGCCACGCCCGCGACCGGCAACCACCCCAGTTTGACGCCAAAGATCAATTGGGCGACCAAGCCCATCACGAACACCGGAATGCAGCTCGCCAGCACTGTGAAGGCCAGTAGCGAATAGTCCAGCCACTTGCCTTTGCGCAGCGCCGAGACTATTCCGATGGCGACGCCGGCCACTATCTCCATCACCCAGGCCGTCAACCCCAAGGCGATGGTGACCGGCCAGCGCGCGCTCATCTGGTCGGCGACCGGCCGGCCGGCGAAGTTGGTTCCGAAATCGCCCCGGAAAATCCCGCTGATGTAATCCCAGTACTGCACCCAAATCGGGTCGTTCAGGTGATATTTGACCCGCAACGCGTCGATAGTCGATTCCGGCACCTGTTTGGGGCCCAGGAAAGCCCGGATCGGGTCGCCGGGCAGGGCGAACACGGCCAGGTAGATGATCACGGTGACGCCCAAGAACACCATGACGAGCCCGCCCGCCCGCCCTGAGAGCCTTGCCGCCAGCCTCATGTCAGCCGTCTATCAGCCCGGCGGCCAGCGCGCCGGCCGCCAAGACCGCGCCGTATTGGACGCCCGCGGCCTTGTTCAGATCGATCGGATCGGCTGGGGTGGCGCGAACGGCATCGTCCTGCCACCGCTCGTAGACGTCGGCCAGGTCCCGCGCGACGCGCCGCAACTCCGCCGGGGCCAGGCCGGCCCGGCATTCGGCCTCGAGGGCTTGGAGCGTCATCGAACCGAACCGGAGACGGAACATGTGGACCACGTCTTCGCAGGAGAACCGTTCGGCCTCGGTCGCCGGGCGGGCCGCCTCCGGCCCGGCCGCCCTGGCCAAGGCCGCCCGGCCGGAGTCGGCGATCCCCGGCGCGAAAGCCTCGGCCCCGCGCCGCAGCGGCGTGTCGAGAGTCAGATAAGGCGCGGCGGCCGCCAAAACGTCCGTCAGGACCCGCCCTGTCTCGACATGCGACTGGCCCGTCCGCGCCAACAGGTCGGCGTAAGACTCCTCGGTGGCCCGGGTGTCCTCGCTGGCCGGATGGCTCCAGTAGGGCAGTTCCGCGATCAGCGAGAAGGCGCCGTGGCGGTCGGCGTAGGAGGTCGACGAATCGCCGGCCGGCTTGGGCCCGACAGGATCAAGGCCGAGTTCTTCGAGCCAGTCATAGGTGTGGGCGAAGCCGAACATCAGGTAGATCGCGTCGGCCGCGGCCACCAGGTCGCCCGATTCGGGCTCGCCTAAGGCGAGCGGCAGGCCGAGCGCCTTGGGCACGGCCCGCAAGATGTCGAACAGCGGTCCGCAAGCCCGCGAGACGTAGTAGTAGACGCCGCCCAGCTCGGAGTTGTGCAGCGGCACGTAGACGTCCGGCTCGACCGCGTCGATCAGGCGGGCCAAGGCTTGGGTTTCCGGCATCATGCGGTCGAAATAGGCCAGTTTGTAGTCCACCGGGAAAGTCCATTCGACCTGCTCGTCCGGCGCCGGGCGGTAAAAATGGCGGGCGTAATGCAACCGGTCGGCCGGCCGGTCGAACCAGCCCTCGTTTAGGCGGTAGCCGTCCGGGTCGACGCACGGCACGATGTGCCAGGTCGCGTCGAAGGCTTCGCGGAAGCCTGGATCGGCGCACAGTTCTTCGATCAAATGTTGGACGGTGAGCGAGCCGATCGGCTCGTTTGGATGGACCCCGCCGACAATCAGGTTTTGTTTGGGGCCGCCGCCCACGGCGTAAACGTGGATCGGCTCGCCCAACCGGCTGGTGCCGATCCGCCGCCGGCGGACCAGGTCCGGGTGGGCGGCGCGGATCGCCTCGAAGCCGGCCAGCAACTCGTCCAACGGCGGAAAGGTTGAGCGGGCTGGCACGCCGCCGGCGCGCCGGTCTATTTCAGCCGGCGCGCCGGCGGACCAAGCCGGTCCGCTCACTTCAGCGTGATTCGCGCGTAGAACGGGCTGCCCTGGGTGGACGGCATTGTGTCGATCCGTTCCGAGGTCACCCACAAGAAGCGGTTGGCGAATGTCGGAATGGTCGGGAAGTCGGCCAAGATCCGTTCCTGGACCTTGACGTAGCCTTCGTAGGCCGCCTCCAGCGTGGGCGCCGAATCGGCTTCGTTGATCAACGCGTCGACTTCGGGGTTGGAGTAGAAGGTCGCGTTGTTGCCCAGGCCGTCGGCGGTGAAGGCGGCCCGCAGCGTGTTCTGCTGGCTGGCGTACAAAGCCCCCCAGTGGCCCCGCAACAAGGAGTATTGGCCGGCGTCGCGGCGGGCCTGGAAGTCGGCGAAGTCGGTCGACGGCGTGGCGACCGCCTCGATGCCGAGGTTTTGGCTCAACTGCGTCGCCAAGGCCTCGAACATGTCTTCTTGACCCCATCCGCCGACGAACAGGACTTCGACGGAGCCTTCCAGGCCGCCGGCCTGGGCGAGCAGCTCCTTGGCCTGGTCGGGATGGAATTCGCAGTATTCGCCGCAAATGCCGTCGGGGTTGCCGGGCATGTTCGGCGAGGTCAGCGACGTGGCGGGGACTTGCGAACCGGAGAAGATGGCGTCGTTGACGGCCTCGCGGTCGATCGCCATGGAGAGAGCTTGGCGCACCCGGATGTCGTCGAATCTAGGATCGTCGGGGTTGAAGCCCAACCAGTCGACCGACGGCGCGTCGAGCGGCATGAAGCGATCGCCGAAATCCTCCCTGGCGACGGCGGTCTTGGAGCCCGCGACGTTCGCGACGTCCAGCGTCCCGGCTAGGGCGTCGGTGTAGGCGGTGGCGATGTCGATGTAGATCTTGTAGTTGATCTGGCTGATGGCCGGCTTGTCGCCGGCGTAGTCGGGGTAGGCCGCCAGCACGATGTCGCCCTGGCCGGCCACGTCCCACGGTTCGGTCATTTGGAAGGGGCCGTTGCCGATCGGGTTGACGTCGTAGGCGTCCAGGTCTTCGAAGGCCGCGGCCGGCATCGGGTAGAAAGCGGTCTGGGCGTCTGACAACTGCAGCGGGAATTGGCGGTCGGCGACCGACAACTCGACTGTGAACGTGGTGTCGTCGACTTTGCTCAGGCCGCTCAAGGCCTCGGCGGCGGGGGCTTCGCCCTGCATCTCGGCGTAGCCCGCGATGGGCGCCAACTCGAAGTTGTTGATCCAGGCGTTGGGGCCGTAGGCGGCGTGGTTCCAGGCGTTGATGTAGCTGTCGGCGGTGACCTTCTCGCCGTTGTGGAAGGTCCAGCCGTCGCGCAGTTTGACGGTCCAGGTGATGCCGTCGGAGGAGTCGATCGATTCGGCTTGAACATAGGAGACTTGGCCGGTCTCGTCGATGCTGACCAGCGGGGCGAACAGCGGCAGCAGGACGTCGTAGGCGGTTTCTTGGTTGCCCGGCGTCAAATGGTCGACGGTGGCGATCCCAACTGTGATGGCCGAGTCGGCGCTTGGGGTGCCGGAACCGGTTGGGGCTGGATCGCCGCCGCCGCCGCCACAGGCGGCCAAGGCGAGGGTTAGGGCGAGCGCGCAGCTTGCGCTCATGACGGCGGTGGTTCGATTGGTTTTCACTGACTCCTCCTGGGGCTTAAGGGGTGGCCATAATCTTGGGACTGGCTTTACCAAAGATGATGCTAGGGGATGAACCGGCGTTAAGTTTCAGGCGAAACTGAAGCTTATGAGATTTGTAATGCGTCTGAAATATAGAACTCGCGCCCGCCGCTACGCTGGCTGGCGTGCTAGACGAGGCCGCGTACAGGTTTGACGACCTACTCGCCCAACGCGCCCTGGTGCGCCAACACCCTTGGGCGCTGTTGGTTTCCGGACAAGACGACGGCCCGCCCCGGGTCAGCCCGCTGTCGGTGGTCTTGGACCAGGCGGAGTCAGATCTGACGGTCTTGTCGCATCTCGCCAAGTCCGATGCCGTCGCCCACGACTTGGGCGCGCGGCCGGTCTGCCTGGTGGTCCAGGGCCCGTCCGGCTATATCTCGCCCGACTGGTACGGGCCGGGGCCATATGTTCCGACCTGCGATTATGTGACCATCCACCTCAGCGGCGTCCCCGAACTCCTAGACGAGGCGACCACTTTCGAGGTGATCCGCCGCACCGCCGACCAATTCGAGGCCATCCGGCCCAGGCCCTGGGACATCGCCCCGGTGGCCGAAATGGCTCGCCGGATCACCCGCTTCACGACCGGTTTCCGCTTGCGGCCGAGCGCCGTCCAAGCCAAAGCCAAACTGTCCCAGGACAAACCGCCGGAGGTGGTCGCCCGGGTCGTCCGGCGCCTGCGCGACCCGGGCGAACCGTACGCCAACGAGGCCCTCGCCAGCGCCGTCGAGGCCTTCAACGCCTGACCGCCCCGGCCGGGTGACCGCGCCGCCTTGGCCGGTTCCGGCGCGCCGCGGCGAACCACGGGCACCCGCCTTCTCGCCCTGTCTTTGCGCGGGCCAGGCGCGTCAGAGCGACTGTCGCCGTCGCGTTGTTAGGTTTCGCGCTCGCGCGGCGATGTATACTGATAATCATTCGCGTTCGCCCTAAGATGAAAGGCCCCCAGTGATCGCCTCACTCCGACCACGTCACCCCGCCTCCGATCACCCGTCCAGCGCCCGCGACGCCCGTCGCGCAATGGCCGCCGCGACGGCGTTCGCGCTGGCCAGCGCCGCAAGCCTAGTCGCACTGCTGCCCGGCGCCGCGGCCCTGGCAGCCGAAGGCCCCGCCCCCGCGCCCACGACGATCCGGGTCATCGCGGGCACGCACACCGACACCGTCTCGACTTTCCTGGACGGCGGCCAGCTGGCACTGGCCTCGAAGGCCGACGTTTCGGAGGGCAACGGCACGCGCTTCGCGGCCGACGCGGTTTGGTTCCACCTGGAGGGCGCCTCCGCCTTGAGCGTCCCCGCCGGATGGGGGTTCATCGCGGAGGCGGATCAAACCGCCTGGATCGCGCCTCAGACAAACCCGGGCGCGGGCAGGCTGTGGCCCGGCTTCTCGACCGAGTCCGTTTCCCCCGGCGCCGTCGACGGCAATCAAACCACGTTGACGATGACCAGCTTCGAAGGACCGGGCGACCTGGAGCTCTACACCACCGACGGTTTCGGGGCCGTGAACCGGCTTTGGTCCTCAGATGACGAGCAGTACCGGCAGTTCCAAGTCGGGTACACCCACATGCACGCCAACTGGGCGTTCACGGCCCAAGGGACCTATCGGATCGGCGTGAAGGCCGAGGTCAGCATAGGCGGCGCGGCGCAAAGCGCGACAGCGGTCTACACGTTCGTGGTGGGGGACCCGCCGACGGCGGCGACAACGGCGACTAGCCTGACGGCATCGGCCACCAGCCTAATCACCGGCGACCCCGTCACATTGACGGCCAACGTCACCCCGGCGAACGTGGACGGCTACGCGGAGTTCCGCGACGGCCAGACGGTGCTGGGGCACGCGGCCCTTGTGAACGGGCAGGCCAGTCTGGAGGCGACGCTCGGGCTGGGCGCGCGCCAGGTGACAGCGGCGTTCGTGCCGAAGGTGACCAACCTGGCCGACGCCTCGACCTCGCCGGTCGTCCAGATCACCGTGGCGGACGAGTCCTCCCTGCCGTTCGGGATCCGCGGGGTTCATCCGTCCTACCAGGTGGGCGACCAGTTAGAGGCCCACGTGGTGGGGCACGCGCTGGCGCCGGGCGAGAGCTACCGCTGGCTGTGGCGACCCGTCGGCATCGACTACGCCTACGTGCTGACCGGCACGGGCGACGAGGCGGCGAGCGGGCGACTGGCCCTGCCGCTGGACATGTCGGTGAGCGGGTACGAGATCGCCGTGTCCCTGCTCGAAGGCTCGGCGACGGTCGCCACCTCGGACTGGACGACCATCCTGGTCCAATCCGACGTCACGCCGCTGACCGGCGCGTTCGAGGCCGAGGCCCTGTACCTGGGCGACGACCTCCTCTTCGAACTCGAGGCGGCCCCCGCGGCCGGCGACACGGCGCGGCTGGCCTACAGGTTCACGTCCGGGCCGTGGAACGCGCCGGAGGGCTGGACGGAGCAGGTCGATTCGGACACGCTGCGCTTGCGGCCCAGCTTCGCCTTGACCGACGCCGAATGGGTCGTCCAGACCGTCCGCGCTGGCGTGGTGGTCGCTCAGTCCCAGCCCTTCGCGACCGACATCAGCGCCCGCGAGGTGCTGGTCTCCGGGTTGCAGACCGTCTACCGCGCCGGGCAGACGCTGAGCGCCTCGGCCAGCCTGTACCCCGCGCTGGACGGCCTGATCCACACGTGGAAGCTAACCCGCTACGACGCGGACGCCAATCCGCCGTTCCAGACTCGGGTGCTCAAAGAGGGCGCCGGCGCGGACGCCTTGAGCCTGGAGCTCCCCTTGACCGCCTCGGAGAACGGTTGGACCCTCAACCTGACATCCGCGCTGCCGGCGGACCATCCGCTGGCGCCGCTGAGCGTGGGGTCATTCACCCAGGCGCTGACCGTCTCCGACACGCCGCCGGACAGTCAGCTGTTCTTCTTTGAGGCCCTCGCCGGCCACTATCACCAGGGCCGCGACATCACGTTGCGTCTGGTCGCCGACCCGCCACTGGCGGACGGCGACTGGGTGACGTGGGAGTGGCTGTGGCCGGGCTCGGACTGGACCGCGCTGCCGGGCGCCGCGGGCTCGAGCCACACGCTGGTCGCCGAGCAGGCGCTCGACGGCGTCCAGTTGCGGGCCACGCTCGACTTGGCGGGCGGCGAAGCGGCGGTCGCCGCCGAGCCCGTGACCATCCACGTGGACGACCACGGCGCCGCCGCCAGCCAGGTTGTCACCGTCACCGGTTCGGCGTTGCACGATGCCGTCTTGACACTTCCCGTAGACGCTGTCACGACCCTGACCGCGCAGGTCAGCGCCCCGACCGTAGTCCAGGGCTACCAGTGGTTCTGCCGGTCGGCCGGGGAAGACCAGGCCCAGCCGATCGCGGGCGCCACGGCGGCCGCTTACGAATTGACGGCCGCTTCCGAACTCGACGGCGCCGAGGTCAGCGTGGCCGTGGTCAAACCGGACGGGTCGATCGCCTATGGGCCGTCCGAGCCGGTCTTGGTCAACCTGTCGGCCGAGCTGGTCAGCCCGACTCTGGCCATCACCGGCCTGGCGCCGTCTTATGTGGTGGGCGACACGATCACGCTGACGGCGACGCAGACGCCGGACTCGGGCGAGGACCATTGGCACTGGTTCGTCAAGGCGGCCGGCGCCGACGCTTACAGCGTGATCGCGGGCCAGGCCACCGAGATCCTCACTCGCGAGGCGACGCTGGAGGACGACGGCGCGAGTGTGATCGTGCGCTTGTACGACCACTCCCATCAAGTCATCGCGGAATCGGACGCGGTGACGCTGGTTGTTCGGGCGGCGGGGGACGAGCCCGGCGAGGGGCCCGGGGACGAGCCCGGCGAGGAGCCCGGGGATGAGCCCGGGGATGAGCCCGGGGATGAGCCCGGCGACGAGCCTGGCGACGCGCCCGGGGATGAGCCCGGCGAGGAACCCGGGGATGAGCCCGGCGAGGAACCCGGGGATG
>JAITKC010000376.1 GCA_031278665.1 Bifidobacteriaceae bacterium
ACATCTCCAGGTACGGCCCCGGAGAGCACAACTCGATGAGCTCGTACTGCTCGTCAGGCTTGCGCGAATGCTCCCTCTTGCGGGTCTCGATCATGTTGACCTGGCTGCGCGCCGGCGGCGGCGTCCGCATGGAGCCGCGCACGCCGAAGTGGAGTAGAGGTTAGGATTTCGGGCAGTGTCCAGTCATCACTTCGGTTCAGGCCGCCGGTGACGCCGCCGATGCCGCCGGCTCGCCGGGGCCGCGACGCGCCGCTACGGCCGCGCCGGGCCTTGGCGGGGCCGGCGCGCCTGGCGCACTGGTCGGTCCGAGCGGCGAACTGGGCGCGCCGGCGCCGGCGGGCGGCGGACCCGGTCGCCTGGTTGACGGCCTTGATTGGATTCGGTCTGTATCTGGTTCTGGCGTTGGCGCGTTGGGGCCGGCAAGACGCGCCGTCGCTTGATCTGGCCATCTTTGAGCAGGCGGTCAAGGGATACGCCGAGTTGGGCTGGCCGATGGTCGACATCAAGGGGCCGGGCGCCAACCAGTTGGGCGACCACTTCTCGCCGGTGCTGGCGCTGCTGGCGCCGTTCTACAAACTGTTCCCCTCGCCCGTGACCCTTCTGGTTGCCCAATGTCTGCTGGTGGCCTTGTCGATCGCGCCGATCGCGGCCATCGCCCGTCGGCGGCTCGGGGCCTGGCCGGGCGGTGCCCTGGGCGGCGCCTACGCGCTCAGTTGGGGGCTGCAAACCGGCGTCGACGTCCAGTTCCACGAATACGCCTTCGCCGTGCCGATGCTCGCCTTCGCCTTGGCCGCCGCGATCGACCGGCGCTGGACAGCGGCCGGCTGGTGGATCGCGGCGACATTGAGCGTCAAAGAAGACCTCTCCTTGACGGTCGTCGCCTTTGGCGGGGTCATGGCGGCCCATGGCTGGTGGCGCCTGCGCGAAGCGCGGCGCCCGCGCCCTTTGCCGCCGGGGTCGGCAAGCGCTCCGGCGCCGACGCACGCGGAGCACCCACCCGCAGCCGCCGCGCCAGCCGAACCCGAGCCGGGTCTGCCCGGTCAACCGGTCGGCATCGGGCCCGAACCCGAGCCGGGTCTGCCCGGCCAACCGGTCGGCATCGGGCCCGAACCCGAGCCTGGCCTGGCCGGCCCGGCGGACGATCCGCGCCGATCTGCGGACTCGGCCGTTCCGGCCGACGTTTGGCGGGCCGAATGCCGCGCTGGCCTGGTGCTGGCGAGCGTCGGACTGGCCGTGGCGCTGGTCGTGTTCGAGCTGATCATGCCGGCGTTCAAAGGCGCCGGCTGGTTCTACTGGGACAAGCTGGACCAGACCGGCGGCGCGCTTGGAGTGGTGGTCGGCATATTGTCACCGCCCGTCAAACTCAAGACGTTGGCGCTGGTCAGCGCCGTGGTCATGGGCGCTTGCTGGTTTTCGCGCTGGAGTCTGGTGGCCGCGCCGACGCTGATTTGGCGCTTCGCCTCAACCGACCCGGCCCATTGGGGAACCGGGTGGCATTATTCGATGATCCTGATGCCGGTGGTGTTCCTGGCGGCGGTCGACGCCCTGGGGCGATGGCGCGCGTCGAAACGGCGCTGGCTGCGCGCGGTCGCGCCGGCCGTCGCTTGGGCCGCCGCCGTCTTCGCCTTGGCGGCCTGCGCCTGGTTCCCGCTAGGCGACCTGGCCAAACCCGAAGCCTACCGGGCTTCGCCCAGAGCCGACCAAGCGGCGGCGGTGATCGCGGCCATTCCGCCCGGCGCCTCGGTGGCCTCAGATCGCGGGCTGATCACCCGGCTGGTGTCGGAACACACGGTCTACTGGATCGGCGACTTCGCCGAACTGGTCCAGCCCGACTACGTGGTGCTCGACCCGTCGAGCGGTTGGAGCGGGGACCCCGGCTCGGCCGAAGCCTATGCCGAGGCGGTCTACGGCGGCGACTACGAGCCGGTGGCCGGAATCGGCCAACCCGACGACCAAGACAGCTTCCGCCTAGCCCGCCGCGTCGGTTGACGCGCCCGCCGCCGCGCCCGCCTCGTTCACCGGGCCGCGCTGGCGGTTGTACCGCGCGTCGACGCGCCCGCCGGCCGCCGGCCGCCGGCCGGCCAATGATCGCAGCCCGGCGGCCAGGCTGGTCGCCCAGGCGCGGGCCCGAATCAACTCGCCGTCATCGAGCGGGCCGGTCGAATCGGCCACGCAGAATGTGGCGCCGCGTTGGACGTCGGCGAAGCCGGCCCGGCTCATCAACCGGGCGGCGGTCTTAGCCGCCGAAGAAGGCAAGAAGCCGCTGTTGAAGGCGGTGTCGACGGTCACGACTTTGACGTCCGGCGCGGACTGCGCCGCCGCGA
This sequence comes from Bifidobacteriaceae bacterium, assembly GCA_031278665.1. Lineage (GTDB taxonomy): Bacteria > Actinomycetota > Actinomycetes > Actinomycetales > WQXJ01 > JAIRTF01. The sequence continues at coordinate 2,325 of JAITKC010000376.1, forward strand.
TCCACTCCCGCAGGCCGAAGTCGCCGTCGCGGTGGCCGGCCCGCCGCCGAGCCTGGGCCCGGGTGCGCCGGCACGGCAGCGAGTAGTCGTGGGTCGGAGCGGCCAGGATCAGCAACTGGGCGCCAGCCGGCAGACTGGCCGGCGCGTCGGCCACGCCAAACGCCTCGACAGTCAGGACGCCCGAGTCGGCCAACGCCTGCGCGATGGCGTCGCCGATGGCGGCCGTGTTTCCGAAATAGGACTCGGTGATTATCAGAGCCGTCATGCGTTCCCCCTGGTCCTGCCCGGCGACCCCGAGGCCGCCTGAACCGAAGGTATCGCCCGCCCGTCGCCCGATGCCGCAAGCCCGCTTGCCGTCTCAAAGGCCGGTCCCAGCACCCCGCTCACGTCATCGGCGGGGACGCTGCGCGCGGGGCTGTGGACAGCCGGCGGCGGGGTTGTCTGCGTGGGCGGCGTGGGCGGCGCCATGATGGTCTGATGCGTGTTTTGATGGCGGGAGCGTCGGGGCTGATTGGGCGGGAATTGCGGCGGCGGCTGGAGGACGGCGGCGATGAAGTGCGCGTCTTGGTGCGCCGCCAGGCGCTCGGCGACCGCGAGTACCCATGGAGCGGGCGGGTCGGCTCGGTTCCGGCGCGCGCGGTCGACTGGGCCGACGCGGTGGTTTCGCTGAGCGGGGCGCCGATCGCCCGCCTGCCCTGGACCAAGGCCTACCGCCGCCAGATCATGGCGTCGCGGGTCGACTCGGCCAGCGCCCTGGCCGACGCTATCGCCAGGGCGCGCCGACCGCCCGGCGTCTGGGTGACGGCCAGCGCCACCGGGTTCTACGGCGACCGGCGCGGCGATCTTGGCGGCGGCGAACTGTT
>JAITKC010000377.1 GCA_031278665.1 Bifidobacteriaceae bacterium
GCTCAGCCAGGGAGCGCCGCCTTGACTGGGGTCGAGTTGGAACATGGCCCGCACACCGGTTTGGACCGCGCCCATAGCCGACAGCGCCGACCAGACCAGCACCACCGCGGCCACCGCCGAAGCCACCGACAGCGCCCCCGAGTGAATCCAGGAGTTCGGCGCGACCAGACCGTCGCCGCCGGTTTTCAGGACCCCCGGAAACCAACTGGACAGTTGACGCTCGACCTGGCGCTCCAGCGCCTGATTGTGTCCAAGGATGCCGGCGAACGTGGTCAGGGCGATCGTCATGACCGCCACCAGCGAAAACAGCACCGAGTAGGCGATGCCGCCGGCCAGCAGGCCGCCGTTGGCGGCCGAGTAGCGGTTCACGGTCCGCCCGGCCCGGCTGGCCCGCCACCAGGCGGCCGCCCGCTCGACCGCGCGCCCAAGGGCTCGCCGGCTCACGGTCCGCCGCCCGCCGCGAGGCGAGCGGAACACGGGGACTGGCCCGCGTTCCGGGGGGCGGGGATTGGCATGGAAGCCATTGTGGCAGGCCGGGGTCGGCGGCGGCCAGGCGGCGGGCCTGCGACAATGGGGCGGTGCAAAGAGGGCCTGGGGGCGCGCCCCTTCGCATTTCCTATCCGCCGCAGCTGCCCGTCAGCGCGCGGCGGGATGAGATCGCCCGCGCCATCGCCGGCAACCAAGTGGTCATAGTGTCCGGCGAGACGGGCTCCGGCAAGACCACCCAGATCCCCAAGATTCTGCTGGAAATGGGGTACGGCGGCATCGGGCAAAAACGAAGCGGCGGGCGGGCGAAAACGATCGCCCACACCCAGCCGCGGCGGATCGCGGCGCGGGCCACGGCCGAGCGGATCTCCCAGGAACTCGGCACGCCGCTTGGGCAAACAGTCGGCTATCAGGTGCGGTTCACCGACCATTCGTCCGCCGCGACCCAGCTCAAAGTGATGACCGACGGCGTGTTGTTGGCCCAAATCCAACGCGACCCGAAACTTGAGGCCTATGACGCGATCATCGTCGACGAGGCCCATGAAAGATCGCTGAACATAGACTTCCTGCTGGGATATCTGTCGAATCTGCTGCCCCGGCGGCCGGAGCTGAAATTGATCATCACCTCGGCGACAATCGACTCGGAGCTGTTCGCCGCCCATTTCGGGAGCCCCGGCCGCCCGGCGCCGGTGATCGAAGTCAGCGGCCGAACCTATCCGGTCGAAATCCTTTACCGGCCACCCGGCCAGGACGGCGTGCCGGAGGATCAGCCCACGGCCATCGCCGCCGCCGCCCGCGAGTTGATGCGTCACGGCGACGGCGACATTTTGGTCTTTTGCTCGGGCGAGCGCGAAATTCGCGACGCCGCCGACGTGCTGGCCGGGGATCTCGCCGAGGCGGTCGCGATCCTGCCGCTCTACTCCCGGCTCAGCGCCGCCGAACAGCACCGGATCTTCGAGCCGCATTCGAAACGACGGATCGTGCTGGCGACCAATGTGGCCGAGACTTCGCTGACCGTTCCCGGCATTCATTACGTGATAGATCCGGGCACCGCCAGAATTTCGCGCTACTCCAAGACCACCAAAGTCCAACGCCTGCCGATCGAACCGATTTCCCAGGCCAGCGCCAACCAGCGGGCCGGCCGCTGCGGGCGTGTCGCCAAAGGCGTCTGCGTCCGCCTCTACAGCCGCGCCGATTTCGAGGCCCGCCCGCCGTTCTCCGACCCGGAGATTCTGCGGACCTCGCTTGCCTCGGTGATCCTCCAAATGCTGGCGGTCGGCGTGGTCGCCAAACCGGCCGAGGTCGCCCGGTTCGGCTTTGTCCAGCCGCCCGACACCCGCGCGGTGGCCGATGGCGCGCGCCTGCTCGAGGAACTCGGCGCCATCGCGGACCGGGCCGGCCAGACCGCGTTGACCGATGTCGGGCGCCAGCTCGCGCGCATCCCCTTGGACCCGCGCTTGGCCCGGATGATTGTCGAGGCCGGCCGCCTGGGCGTGGAGCGCGAGGTGATCGTCGTCAGCGCCGCTTTGTCGATCCAGGACCCGCGCGAGCGGCCGCAGGAATTCCGCGCCCAGGCCGACCAGGCGCACGCCCGTTTCGCCGACCCGACCAGCGACTTCCTCGCCTTCCTCAATCTTTGGGAGTACCTCCGGGCCGCCCGCCACGCCTTGTCCTCGTCCGCCTTTCGCCGTTTGGCGCGCCGCGAATACTTGAATTACCTGCGCATTCGCGAGTGGCAGGACCTCGTCAAGGAGCTCGGCCGGTCTGTCCGCGACCTCAAGCCGACCGGTCGGCGGGCGTCGAAAAGCCGGCGCGCGATGCCGTCTGGTCACCCGGCCGCCGGCGACCCGGCCGCGCCGCCGCCCCCCGCGGCCGGGCAGGCGGACGGCAGGCCCGGTCCGGACGATGCCGGCGGCGCGGCGGGTGCCGGCGACCCGGGCAGGGCAGGCTCCGGCGGCGCGGCGGGCGCGGGCGGCACGGGCGGCATCGGCGGCACGGGCGGCATCGGCGGCACGGCGGGCGCCGGCGAGCCGGGCACGGCTGGCGCGGGCGGCGCCGGCGACCCGGGCGGCATCGGCGGCGGGGGGAACTGGCGTCTGGAGTGGGCGGCGGAACCGATTCATCGGGCGCTGCTCGCGGGGCTGGTCTCGCAGATCGGGATGCGCCAGGTGACGGCGGTGGGCGCGAAGGCGGCCCGGGGGCGGGCCGAGCCGCGCGGCGGGCGCGGGCGCCCAAAGGCCGCCGAGTATCTGGGCGCGCGAGGCGTCAAGTTCGCCATTCACCCCGGATCGGACCTGCGGCGGCGGCCGCCGGATTGGCTGATGGCGGCCGAGTTGGTGGAGACCTCGCGCCTGTGGGCCCACGTCTGCGCCGCCATCAAACCGGAATGGGTTGAGCGGGCCGCGCCCGGCCTGGCCCGGCGAGGCTACGCCGAACCGCGCTGGTCGGCCAAACGCGGCGCCGCCGTGATCAATGAGAAAGTGCTGGTCTACGGCCTGCCGGTGGTGGCGGCGCGGCCCGTGGCGTTGGCCCGGATCGACCCGGGACTGGCCCGCGAGTTGTTCATCCGACACGCCTTGGTCGAAGGCGATTGGCGGGCCGATCACCAATTCGCCCGGGCGAACCGCGAGTTGCTTGACCAAGCCGAGGAGTTGGCCGAACGCTCGCGCGGCGCCGGGCCGGTGATCGGCGAGGAGGACCTGTTCGACTTCTACAATCGGCGGTTGCCTGACCAGGCGGTGTCGACCCGCCACTTCGAGGCCTGGTGGAAACGGGCCGGCCAAGCCGACCCGGAACTGTTGACCTGGCAACCCGAACAACTCGCGGCCGAATCCGAGACGGCTGGCGAAGGTTTCCCGGAGGAATGGGTTCAGGGCGAGCTGCGACTGGCGCTGACCTACCAGTTCTCGCCCGGCGATCCCCATGACGGAGTGACCGCGCATCTGCCGATCGGGCTGGTCACGCGCCTGCGCCCGGAGGGCTTCGACTGGCAGGTGCCGGGGTTGCGGCGGGAGTTGATCGCGGCCTTGATAAGAACCCTGCCCAAACCGCTGCGGGCGGAGTTGCTGCCGGCCCAGGAGACCGCCCGCCAGGCCCTGGCGGCGCTCGGCGACCCCGCCGCCTGGCGCACCCACAACGGCTCCCAACAATCTTTGACCGCGGCTCTGGCCAGCGTGTTCAAGGACATCAAAGGGGTCTACGTGCCAGCCGAGGCCTGGCGTCCGCAGGACTTGCCGGATTATCTCCGGATCAGGTTCTCGGTCGAGGGGCCAAGAGGCCAAGTCATGGCCGAGGGCCCGGACCTGGCGGTTGTCCGGGCGCGCGCCGCGGCCGCCGAGAGCGCCGCCGTGGAGCGGATCGCGGCGGCCTCGCTAGCCCGCCGCCCGCCGGCCGAAGTCCAGCCGGCCCAGCGCCCGATGACGCGGCGCCCCCTTGACGAAGACTCGCCGGCCAAAGGCCCGCCGGCGCAGCGCCCGCTGACCGAGCGGCTGCTG
>JAITKC010000049.1 GCA_031278665.1 Bifidobacteriaceae bacterium
CCCGCGCCAGCGCCTTCAAGCCGGCTCTCAAACGCTCCGCGTTGTGGAGGCCGGCGAAACGTCAAGTTACCCCCCCCCCCCCCCCCATAACAAGATCATCGGCGCATTGCGAACGAAACTTGCGCCCCCGATACTTGCGCCGCCTGCCCGGCCGACTGGCCCCGAGAGCGCGACGGCGGCCCAGATTTGTTCGATCAGGGCTTGCTGACCTGGTGTTTTGCCGCCGCTAAGATTGCGGCGGGCGCCGCTCTCCAAAGACCCTCAGCCCCGGCGACGCGGGCCGGCCGACGGCATCGGACACCCCCGCCGTCAAAACCCCAACGAAAGTTGCGTTACGGCGCCCGGCCCGGCCGCTTGTCCGATGCCGCCCGCCCGCCGCGCCACCGGTCGGCCCCCAAAACCCGCTTTCCGAATCCCGCCCGAGGCCAATCCCCAGCGAATGTTTCGCTAAGTGTCGGCCCGCCGCCGCAGACCGCGAAACCGACCCCAAGGCCCCCGAACCGAAGCGAAAGTTTCGCGGCGATCCCCGCCACCCACCCCCCGGAACTTGGGACCCGGCCCCGCCTTCCGGGTCCGCAGGACGCGGCGGGGCGCCATCGGGCGTCGCCTAAACCATCGGAACATGGGACCCGGCCCGGCCTTCCGGGTCCGCAGGACGCGGCAGCGCGCCATCGGGCGTCGACCGGGGCGGCGGGCGGGTTCAACGTCGGGGCGGGGTCAACGCCGGGGCGGCGCCGTCGACTCGCGGACCACCAACTCGGTGGCGAGCTCGGTCTTGGGGCTGGCCGGCCTGACGCCGCGATAAGCCATCGCGATCACCAAGCGGGTCGCCTCGCCGGCCATCGCGCCAAGCGGCTGGCGCACCGTGGTCAGACGCGGGCTCACCCACTGGGCCAGCGCCACGTCGTCGAAACCGACCACCGACAGATCCTCCGGCACGCGCAGACCGCGGGCGCGGGCGCACTCGTAGACGCCGTAGGCCTGCTGATCCGAGCCGGCGAAAATCGCCGTCGGCGGATCGGCCAGGGACAACAGCGAGTCGGCGCCGGCGCGGCCGCCGTCGGCCTGGAAGTTGCCGAACCTGATGTAATCGCCGCCGACGGGCATGCCGGCGCGGGCCAGGGCCGCGCGGTAGCCGTCCAGCCGTTCCTGGGAGCAGTTCAGGTACTGGTCGCCGGTGACGATGCCGATTTTGCGGTGGCCCAACGAGATCAAATACTCGGTGGCGCTCAGGCCGCCGGCGAAATTGGTGGCGCCGATCACCGGCACGCCCTCCGGGGCCGAGCCGATCGGGTCGACCAGCACCATCGGCAGGCGCAGCCTGGCCAGTTCCTTCTCCGCCCCGGTCTGGAGCCGCGAGACCACCAGCACCAGGCCGCTTGAGTGCCTGGCCGCCAAGCTCGCCATCCAATGGCGGTTGCCCATCGCCCGCCCGTGGGTGGCGGTCACCACCAGGCCGACGCCGGCGCGCGCCGCCTCCGCCTCCGCCGCCACCAGCATCTGGGTCGCCCAGAGGGTGTCGATGCCGCGCATCACCAGTTCGACCAGGTCGGCCCGCTTGGGCCCGGCGCCGCGAGGTTTGTAGCCGTGGTCGCGGATCAGCGCCAGGACCTCGTCGCGTTTGGCGGCCGAAACTCCCGGCCGCCCGTTCAGCACCTTCGACACCGTGGCGACCGAGGTGGCGGCCCGACGGGCCAGTTCGGCCAGTGTGACACGGCCGTCAGCGCTTGCGGGATCTTCAGTCATCAGCCGCTCCTTTCATCAACCGCTCCTTTGCGTAACTTTCGTGCCATTCTACTCCGTGACCGAACTGTGATAGAAAACGGCCAACTCGGATAGTAGCCTCGACAAGTATTCCCACACCTACGAAACTTTCGAGGAGTTCGATGATGAACAGACCCAAGACCAGCCGCTTTATCGCCCTGGCGGCCGCCTCGGCGCTGACATTGGGCTTGGCCGCCTGCGGCCAAGACGGCGGCGACGAAGGCGGCGACTGGGGCGACGGCAACGCCTCCGGCAAAGTGACGCTCACCTGGTGGCACAACGGCACGGCCGAACCGTCCCTGTCCTACTACCAGTCAGTCGCCGACGCCTTCACCGCCGACCATCCAGACGTGACAATCGAGGTCACCCCGATTCAGAACGAAGACTTGCAGACCAAGATCATCGCCGCGCTCCAAGGCGGCGACGCCCCCGACATCTTCGCCCAGTGGGGCGGCCAGGAGGGCACCGACCAGTTCAACGCCGGCCAGGTGCTTGACATCACCCAGTCCTCGGCCGCGGCCATCGAGGCGATGGGAGCGGCGGTCGACGGCTGGACCACCCCGGAGGGCAACGTCTACGGCCTGCCGTTCACTATGGGGATCGGCGGCGTCTACTACAACGTCGACCTCTTCCAGCAGGCCGGGATCAGCCAGCCTCCGTCCACTATGGAGGAACTGGCGGACGCGGTCGGCAAACTCAAGGCGATCGGCGTCGCGCCGGTGGCCCTCGGCGGCGTCGACGAGTGGCCGGCCGCCCACGGGTGGTACTGGCTGAGCCTGCGCGAATGCACCAAGGACCCCCGCGACCACGCCGCGGTGACCAAGGACTTCTCCGATGAGTGCTTCGTGAAAGCGGGCGAGGACCTTGCGGCCTTCGCCGCCACCAGCCCGTTCCAAGAGGGATTCATGTCCGCCTCGGCCCAGCAGGGGGCGCAGTCTTCGGCCGGCCTGCTGGCCAACGGCCAGGCCGCCATGGAATTGATGGGCGTCTGGGAGCCGGCGGTCCTCAAGGGCCTGACCGACTCCGGCGAACTCGACTTCGAACTCGGTTGGTTCTCGTTCCCGGCCGTGGCCGGCGGCAAAGGCGACCCGAAGGCGGCCATGGGCGGCGGCGACGGGTTCTCCTGCTGGTCCAAGACCGAAGCCCCCGAGGTCTGCTCGGAGTTCTTGTCGTTCATCGTCAACGTCGACAACCAGGTCGCCTTCGCCCAGACCGGCATCGGCGTGCCGGTGACGCCGGGCGGCGAAGCCGGCCTCGCGGACGAGGTCTTAAAGACCGTGGCCGAGAACACCGCCGCCGCGCCATATGTCGAACTCTGGCTCGACAAACTGTTCGGCAACAACGTCGGCGGCGCCTTGAACACCGCCGTCACCGAGATGCTCGGCGGCGCCAACACTCCGGCTGGCATCGTCCAGTCCCTGAAGGACGCCGCCGAGCTGGAGTAAGGGCACGTCCTCAATGACCGCTGTGATTCCATCCGAGGCGACGCCGGGGACGGACGACCGGGCGGCGGGGAGTGGGCGGCGCAGGCCGCGCGCCCCCCGCCGCTCCGGCCTTAGTTTCCGCACCCGCGGCGAGATCGCCCTGTTCACAGGTCCGGCGCTGATTGTCTACATCGGGTTCGTCTTTGTCCCGATAGCGCTGGCCGCCTACTATGGCTTCTTCACCTGGAACGGGGTCGGCGCGCCCACCAAGTTCGTCGGCGCGGACAACTACATCCGCGCCTTCACCGACCCGAACTTCCTCAAAGCCATCCAACACAACGCCTTCTACGTCATCGCCTCCTTGGTGGTCCAAGGTCCGCTGGCGCTGCTGGTGGCGTTGTTGATAAACCGCCGAATCCGGCTGCGCGGCATGTTCAGGCTGCTGCTGTTCGCGCCCTATGTGCTGTCGGAAGCCGTGGCCGGCGTCGCCTGGCGCCTGCTGCTGCCGCCCGGCGGCGCCATCAACGCGATCCTCGGGGGCCTGGGGCTGGACTCGTGGAAACACGACTGGCTGGGCGACCCATCGGTCACCAACTGGACAGTGCTGGTGCTGATCTCCTGGAAGTACCTGGGCTTCGCGGTGGTTCTGTTCCTGGCCGGGATGCAGTCGATACCGGACGAGTTGTCCGAGGCGGCTTCGATCGACGGCGCCGGATATTGGCAGACCCAGTTGCGGATCACCATCCCGCTGCTCGGGCCGACAATCCGGATTTGGGCGTTCTTGTCCATAATCGGGTCGATGCAGTTATTCGACTTGCCATATATCTTGAACGGCGGCCGGCCGGCCACCGGCAACCAAACTATGGCCACCTACATGATGCTCTACGGCCAAGAACGCCACATGTACGGATTCGGTTCCGCCGTGGCGGTCATACTATTCGTGCTCTCGCTGGCGGTGGCGTTGGTCTACCAGCGCCTGGTGCTGCGACGCGACACCGAGGGCGCGCTCACCAGGGGGGTGTTCTGATATGGCCGACCGACGTCCGGGCATCGAAATCCGCACCAGACGCGGAGCCAAAGTGGTCGCCAGCCGCCGGGCCAAGCGCCTGACCGACCGAGGCGAGCGCAATCCGCTGGTCTATTTGGTCGCCGTGGCGACCGCCGCTTTGACCGCGGCGCCGGTGATTTACGTGATGTTGGGGGGATTTAGGTCCAACCAGCAAATCAACACCGACCCGACCGGTCTGCCCAACCCGTGGAAGCCGTCCAACTACCTGAAAGTGTTCGCCGACCCGGTGTTCTGGAACGAGTCCAAGAACTCCCTGGTCATAGCCGTCGGCGCGACTGTCGGCGTGTGCTTGCTGGGAGTTATGGTGGCGTTCGTGCTGGCCCGCTACAGTTTCAAAGGTCGCGGCGCCCTCTACGCGGTGTTCGCCGCCGGGCTGATGTTCCCGCTGACAGTCGCCGCGCTGCCGCTCTACTTGTTACTGGGTCAGATCGGTCTGGCCGGCAATCCGCTGTCGATCATCTTGCCTCAGATCGGTTTCCAGTTGCCGATGACGGTGGTCATCCTGGTCCCCTTCCTGCGCGCCATTCCGGCGGAGTTGGAAGAGGCGTCGATTATCGACGGCACCACCCGGATCGGTTTCTTCTGGCGGATTCTGCTGCCGTTGTCGGTTCCCGGCCTGGTGACCGTCGGCGTGCTCGGATTTATCGCCTCGTGGAACGCCTATTTGCTGCCGATGCTGCTACTAAACCGGACAGCCGAATACACCCTTCCGCTCGGGGTGGCGCACTACGCCACCGAACATTCGACCGACACCGCCATGGTGCTGGCTTTCACATCGATTTGCATGTTGCCGGCGCTGATCTTCTTCACGATCCTGCAAAAGCGTATTGTCGGCGGGTTGACCGGCGCGGTCAAGGGCTAAGGTGACGTGTTATGGAATCCCTGGCCCAAACCGCCACGCCAGGCCGCACAGTCGAGGAATTGATCGAGTCTTTGTCGCTGGCCGAGAAACTCGCCCAACTCCAAGGCCTGTGGGCGAACGTCGACGCCGAAGCGGCCGATGTCGCGCCGACTATGAGCACCCAAGGGCACCTGTCAGTCGAATTCGAGTCCTTCGCGGCCGACGGGTTGGGTCAGTTGACCCGCGTCTACGGCACCGCGCCGGTCAGACCGCGCCAAGGGCTGGTCGAACTGATCGCCAAACAGCGCTGGCTGGCCGAGCGGACCCGCCCCCGGCTCGCCGCGCTAGTCCATGAGGAGTGTCTGACCGGCCTAAACGCTTGGACGGCGACGACCTTCCCGACTCCCCTGGCCTGGGGGGCCAGTTTCGATCCAGACGCGGTCGCGGAAATGGCCCGCGCAATTGGCCAGACCATGCGTTGCCTCGGCATCCACCAAGGTTTGGCGCCGGTGCTGGACGTCGTCGCCGACCACCGTTGGGGCCGGGTCGAGGAGTGTATCGGGGAGGACCCCTACCTGGTGGCGACCCTCGGCAAAGCCTACGTCGAGGGCATCCAGTCGGCTGGCGTGGTGGCGACGCTGAAACACTTCGCCGGCTACTCCGACTCGCGCGGCGGACGCAATCTGGCCCCGGTCGCGATTGGGCCCAGACAACTCGAGGACATCTTCTTCGTGCCCTTCGAAATCGCCCTCAAAGACGCCGGTGCGGGCTCTGTCATGCACTCGTATTGCGACGTCGACGGAGTGCCGGTGGCGGCCAACCCGGAATTGCTGACGGGCGTGCTGCGCGAACGTTGGGGATTCCAGGGGACGGTGGTCGCCGATTACTTCGGCGTCTCGTTCTTGAAAGACCTCCACCGGGTCGCCGCCGACCTCGGCGAAGCGGCGGTCGCCGCCCTGAGCGCCGGAGTGGACGTCGAACTGCCGACCGGCAACGCCTACCGCCAGCCGCTGGAAGACGCGATCAGACGGCGACCGGAACTAGAACTACTGGTTGATCGCGCGCTCGAGCGGGTGCTGCGGCAAAAGGAGCGGCTCGGCCTGCTCGACGCCTCGGCCGAAGTCGAGCGCCTCGAACAGGCGCTTGAGTCCGTCCCGGAGACATTGGACCCGCCCGCCGCGCGGGCGGCGGCGCTGCGGTTGGCCCAAGAGTCCGTGGTGCTGTTGGACAACCACACCCGCCTGCTCCCCCTGACTGCCCGTCCGGGTCTGCGCCTGGCCGTGGTCGGTCCGAACGCCGACCGCACCCGGTGTTTGTTCGGCTGCTACTCGTTCGCCAACCACGTGCTGTCGCACCACCCCGCGACCCCTTCCGGGATCGCGGCGCCGACGGTGCTGGAGGCCCTGCGCGATCGCATCGAGGCCGGCGGCGGACAGGTGTCCTTCACGCCCGGCTGCCCAGTCGCCGGCGGCGACCGGACCGGATTCGCCGACGCCCGCGCGCTGGCCGCCCAGGCCGACGTGGTGGTCGCCGTGGTCGGAGACGAATCCGGGCTATTCGGCGAGGGAACCTCAGGCGAAGGCTGCGACACCACCTCGCTGCGACTGCCGGGTCTGCAGAACGAGTTGATCGAAACGCTGCTCGAAACCGGCACCCCGCTGGTGGCGGTGCTGATCACGGGACGGCCACACGGCATCGGCGGCCTGGCCAAACGGGCCGGGGCGACGCTGCAGGCCTTCTTCCCCGGCGAAGAGGGCGGCACGGCTCTGGCCCAAGTGCTGACCGGCGAGGTGACGCCGTCGGGGCGGCTGCCGGTCTCGATGCCGCCGGGCGTGGGCGTCGAACCTTACTCTTATTTGCACTCGCGCCTGGCCGAGCCGTCCGACGTCACCTCGGTGGACCCGACGCCCGACTTCGCCTTCGGCCACGGGCTGAGTTACACCTCCTTCGAATACTTCCCGCCGCGGGTGGCCTCGGCGACCGTTCCAACCGACGGTTGGATCGAGATCGCCACCTCGATCCGCAACTCCGGCGAGCGGGCGGGCGCGGAAGTCGTCCAGCTATACGGCAACGACCGCGTGGCTTCGGTCGCCCGGCCGGTGGCGCAGCTATTGGGCTTCGCCCGGGTCCCGCTCGCGCCCGGCCAGACCGCCACAGTCGTGTTCCGCGTCCCGACCGGACGCTTGGGCCTGCACGACCGCTCGATGACCCATGTTGTCGAGCCCGGCGAAGTCGATCTCTGGTTCGGGCGGTCTTGCGCGGTTGAGGCGACCAGCCGGCTGACCGTCCAATTGGACGGCCCGGTTCACGTCCTGACCGAGGACAGCCCCCGGCTGACCGAAGTCCAGATCAAGACTCCGGGCGACGACCCCTCGGCAACCGGGAGCCGGCCGTGCTGACCGATCTGCCCCTCAACGAACTCGAGGTTTACCGCGGCGAAAGCGCCGAACCAGCCGATTTCGACCAGTTTTGGCAGGACACCCTGGGCGAGGCCCGCGAGGCCGCTTTCGCGCCCATCTTGGAGCCGGTGGCCACGTCGCTGACCGGGATCGACGTCTACGACCTGACCTTCAGCGGATTCGGCGGCGATCCGGTGCGGGCTTGGCTGCGCCTGCCGCAAGGCGCGCGATCATTGCCGGCCCTGGTCCAATACCAGGGCTACGGCGGCGGCCGGGGACACCCGCTCGAGAATCTGCAGTGGGCCGCTTGCGGCTACGCCCACCTGCTCATGGACACCCGCGGCCAGGGGTCGGTCTGGTCGCGGGGCGACACCGATGACCCGCACGGCGGCGGGCCGCAGGCCCCCGGCATGGTCACTCGCGGAATCGAATCACCTCGGAGTTACTACTACCGGCGTCTGATCGCCGACGCGGTCCGAGCCGTCGACGCGGTTCGAGAGATCGCGCGATCTGGCAGACTGCCCCAGCTGGGCGCCGCCGGGTCGGGCGGCGCCAAGGTGGCGGTGATGGGGCATTCGCAGGGCGGGCTGCTGGCGCTGGCCGCGGCCGGGCTGGCCGCCGACCTGGCGGCTGTGGTGGCGCGCGTGCCGTTTCTGTGCGATCCGCGCCGGGCCGTCAATGTCACCGACGCCAAGCCCTTCTCCGAATTGACGGAATACCTCGCAATCCATCGCGACAGCGCGGACGCCGCGTTCACGACCCTGTCCTACAGCGACGGCGTCAATTTCGCGCGCCGCGCCGCCGCGCCGGCGCTGATGACCGCGGCGCTAATGGACGCCATCGTCCCGCCCTCGACCGTGTTCGCCGCCTACAACAACTACGCCGGCCCCAAGGAGATCAAGGTCTGGCCCTTCAACGGACATGAGTCCGGCGGGCCGCAAGAAGACCAGCTCGCCCTCGACTTCCTGGCCCGGCGCCTGACGGCGAAGCCGGCCTGAGGCCCGCTCAAGCCAACCGGCCGATTAGGAGGGCCGCGGCCGAGGCCAAAGACAGGGCGGTCACCAGCCACCGCGCCCAAGGCGGCGCCAACAATCCGCGCAGGATCGCCCGCATACCCTGGCGGGTCTCGGCCGCCGAGGGCCCCCACCAGGCCACGGCCAAGCCGGCGGCCACCGAAGCGGCGGCCGCCGCCGGGCCGGCCGGCGGCGTCTCCAACACATTCGCGACGACGAAATAGCCGGCCCCGCCGACTAACCCGCCTAGGGCTAGCGCCGGAATCGCCCCGCCCAGACCGCGCAAGCAATACCACGGCAAAGCCAGGACGGTCCGGGTGCGGTCGGCCGGCCGGCGGCCCCGCCGGTGGCGCCGGGCCGCCACCGCCTCAACTCCGACCCACACAGTCCTGGCCACCACCAGCCAAAACGCGGCGACACCGACCACCGCCCAGGGCCAATACAGCGCCAAGGCGCCAAGTAAAGCCCACAGCCCAAAAGCCAGCCAACGCACCGGGCGGGGAGGCGACGGATAGGGCGAAGGCGGATAGACGGCATCGTGCGCCGGAAAGTCGACGTCCGCGAGCGGCCGAGCGGCCGGAGCGGCCCCGGCCCCGGCCCCGTCCAGCCAAGTCCGGTAATCGACCCGCTGCGGCTCGCGCCAAGGCGGGCGAGCCGGCTCGGCCCAAATGTGCGACCGCGGGTCAAGCGGCGCGGTTGGGGGCGCGCCGCCGTCCGACGGAGCGATCAGCGTTGGCGCGACGAACTGTTCGGTCGCGCTGTCGGTCGCGCTGTCGGCCGGGCGCGCCGGGTCGATGGC
>JAITKC010000209.1 GCA_031278665.1 Bifidobacteriaceae bacterium
GAGACCATGCCGTCGGCCATGCCGGTGTGGACCATCATCGTCGCGAAATAAGTGCCGGACTGGCCGATCGTCGCTAGCGCCCGCTCCTTGGTCATTCCCTTGTGGGCGCGCAGTTCGGCGTAGACGTCGGCGAAGCGCTCGACCAAGTCGGCCCTGGTCGGATCGACGATTTCGGCCTCTTTGAGATCGAGTCCCAGCGCCTCGGCCCGTTCCGCGACGGCGTCGCGGTCGCCCAGGATGGTCACCTGGGCGGCGCCCAACTCGAGGACGCGGGCGGCGGCTCGCAGAACGCGGTCGTCGTCGCCCTCCGGCAGGACGATGTTCTTTGGGTCCAGGCGGGCGCGCGCCACCAGCGAGCGCTGGAACGCCAGCGGGGTGATCGCCGTCGGCGCGAACGCCTCGATCGCGTCGACGAATTCGCGAGCGCGGAAGCCGTTCTCGAAGGCGGTCGCCGGGTCGGCCGCCGCGCGGGCGGGCGCCGACGGGTCGGCGCCGGCCGGGGCGTCGCCGGCGGCATCGGACGTCTCCCCGATGGTCCGGCCGGGCGCGACCGGCGTGGCGGAAACGGCGCCGGTCGGCAGGTCGAGTTCGGCCAGGGCGGCGCGCGCGGCCGCGACCTGGCCAGGCGGGCCGCCGGTGGCGACCACGCCGACCACTTGGGCGTGTTGGGCTTGGACGGTGGCCGTCGCCAATTTGGCCGATGCCGTGATTTGGCCGGGCGTCCAGCCCTCGGCCGGCACGACCAACAGCACGGGCGCCCCCAGATTGGCGGCGATTCGGGCGTTGAGGGCGAACTCCTCGCCGCCGGGGACGTCTGCGTGGTCCGAGCCGACCGCCACCACGAAGTCGCTCGTCGCCTGGACGGCCTCGAAGCGCTCGGCGACCTGCTCCATTGCCGCGGCTGGGTCTTGGTGGAACTGGCGATAGGTTGCGCCCGCCCGGACGGCGCGTCCGGTTTCGAGGGTGTCGCCGGTCGCGAGCGGGTCGGGCGCGGCCGCTGGGCCGTCGGGGCCGTCGGGGCCGTCGGGGCCGTCGGCTTGGCGGGCCAGCGGGTGGAAAACGCCGACCCGGTCATAGGAGCGTTTCAACTCCTCGATCAGCCCGACGGCCACAATAGACTTGACCGCGTCGCGGTCGGTTGACGCGAGAAAAACCGAACGTGCCACCCGCTTAACGCCTTTCCACAATGAAGGAGTCTTTACTTGGTCTTTGAACCACTGTCCGTTCCAGTGTACCTAGGACTTCTGGCCCCACCGGCCGTCGGCGTCGAGGAGCATTGCCTTTCATGACCAATTCTTTGCCTAATCAATCGGTTGATTCCGGACCGGTCTTGGTGGTCGACTTCGGCGCCCAGTACGCCCAGTTGATCGCCCGCCGTGTTCGAGAAGCGCACATCTATTCGGAGATCGTACCGCATAGTTGGTCGGCGGAGCGGATTCTGGCCAAACGGCCGTCCGCGATCATTCTGTCCGGCGGGCCGGCCTCGGTCTTCGAGCCGGGGGCGCCGCGGCTCGAGCCGGCGCTGTTGGAGGCCGGAGTGCCGGTGCTCGGCATCTGCTACGGGTTCCAAGCCATGGCCTACGCCCTCGGCGGCGACGTCGACCGAGGCTCCAAGGGCGAATACGGCTCGACCAGCGCGGCCGTCGGCCTGGCGGAAGGCCTATTGGCCGCCAGCCCCGCCGATCAGACCGTCTGGATGAGCCACGGCGTGGCGGTGGCCCGCCCGCCGGACGGTTTCGACGTCCTCGCCGCCACCGGCGGCTCGCCGGTGGCCGCCTTCCAGGATCGCGCGCGGCGTCTGTACGGCGTGCAATGGCACCCGGAAGTCCGTCACACCCCGCTCGGCCAGGCGGCCCTGGAGAACTTCCTCTACCGCGAGGCCGGTTTGGAGCCGAACTGGACGCCCGGGTCGATTGTCGCCGAACAGGTCGCCGCCATCCGCCGCCAGGTTGGGTCAGCCCGGGTGATCTGCGGACTGTCCGGCGGAGTTGACTCCTCAGTCGCCGCAGCCCTGGTCCAACGGGCCGTCGGCGATCAGTTGACCTGCGTGTTCGTCGACCACGGACTGCTTCGGGAAGGCGAGCGCGAACAGGTCGAGCGGGACTTCGTGGCCGTCACCGGAGCCAGGCTGGTGGTTCGCGACGCCTCGGCGGCGTTTTTGCGGGCGCTGGCCGGGGTGAGCGATCCGGAGTCGAAACGCAAGATCATCGGCCGGGAGTTCATCCGGGCCTTCGAGGCGGCGGCGGTCGAAGCCGCGGCCGGCCGCGAGGGCGGCGACGGCGGCCGCGAGGGCGGCGACGGCGGCCGCGCCGGGGGCGGCCGCGCCGGGGGCGGGCCGACTGGCGATGTCAGATTCCTGGTCCAGGGCACGCTTTACCCGGACGTGGTCGAGTCCGGCGGCGGCGACGGCGCCGCCACCATCAAGTCCCACCACAACGTCGGCGGGCTGCCGGACGACCTGCGTTTCGAGTTGGTCGAACCGCTCCGGGCGTTGTTCAAGGACGAGGTCCGGGCGGTCGGCTCGGAACTCGGCCTGCCCGACTCGATGGTCTGGCGTCAGCCCTTCCCCGGCCCGGGGCTGGGCATCCGGATTGTCGGCGAGGTCACCGAAAGCCGGCTGGCCACGGTCAGGCGGGCCGACGGCATCGTGCGCGAAGAACTGACCCGAGCCGGGCTGGATCGCGAGATCTGGCAGTGCCCGGTGGTGCTGCTGGCCGACGTGCGGTCGGTCGGCGTGCAGGGCGACGGGCGGACCTACGGGCATCCGGTGGTGCTGCGGCCGGTCAGCTCCGAGGACGCCATGACGGCGGACTTCTCGCGGATCGACTACGGTCTGCTGTCGGCAATCGCCGGGCGGATCACCGGCGAGGTGGCCGGCGTCAACCGCGTGGTCTTGGACATCACCTCGAAACCGCCCGGCACCATCGAATGGGAGTGAGGCCAATCGCGACCGAGCCGGCGACCGGCGGGCCGCTCGGCGCCGGCCCCGCCAGCCGGTGTCGCCGCTCGCGGGCGACGCCCGAAAGCCTGGTCGCGGCCAGTCTCTGACGCCCGACGATTGCCGTCGCCCGGGATTCGCGCCCGGGATTCGATCGCACGTCTAGCGCCTGTTGGCGCCCGTCTCGGGCCCCGCGAACCGAGAACTTCTACTAGCGCCCTCAACCAGGCGCCGCGCCTTGGCCCGGCCGCAACCGCGCCCAAAGCCAGGGCCGCCGTGTTGACCAGCGGGTTGCGCGCTCCACACGAGCCTCCTGGCCTGGGCCGGCAGCCATCGGCCATGGGCGCCATGGCCACCAGGTTCGCGGCGCGTGAGTTGCGGTCCGTTTTGGAGCCGCCGGATCAGGGGAGATGGCGCCGGAAGCGGTCTACCAGACGCCATTGGCTTCAACCGACCTCCTGTCCTCCCAACCGACACGGCACTTGCCCGCCGGGACCTCGGCTGGCGCCTTCGCACCCCACCCACACCCATCTAACGCTGACTTCGGCAAGGCACTGGGCGGGCGGGGCCCCGCGCGGCACAGCCACGCGGACGGAATCACCCCCCAGGGCCGCCAACTACCCGGAAGCGCGACCAATTTGAACATCTTGATCCGCTGGCGGTTCGAGACGCGCGTAATAGTCATCAAAATGATTGCCTGCCAACAATTGCGCTGCCCTGCTCCAATTACAGGATTCCTGCCTCAGTGTGCCAGCGCGGACAATTCAAGGGAAACAATAAAATGATGTATATCCCTACTAACCGGCGCAACGCCGAAGTGATTCCTCTAGTGTTGGCGCAGGCGTCGCTGCGCCGGATTGAGGCGGTCAGCGCCGCCACCGGCCGGCCTGAGCGAGGTCGAGCACGCGGCCGCGATCCGGGTCGAGGCTTCCGCCATCCGGCGCGGCGAAGTTGAGATCATCTCGCAGGGCGTGCCCAAGCGGCTGTTGGACGACAACTGGCTGTTCCTCTGGCGGCTAGAGGCCGAGGCTGGGCTCGCTGGCTGGGGTTTCTGTGTTCGGGTTGATGCGAAATTGTGATGATGCTGCCCGGTTTATCTCCATGTTGCGCGTGTAACATGGCGGGCGGTTTTTGGCCCCGTAATTCAACACAACGGAAGGGAAGTCAAATGCAAGTACCCGAACGCAGAGGGACGGATCGCCGGAGTTTCTTGAAGGGAGCGGTTTTGGTCGGCGCGGGCGCGGCGGCGACCGGGCTGGTGGCCGCCTGTTCGCCATCGTCGTCGGGGGAGGGGGCCTCCGGAGAGGCTAGCACCCCTAGCGGCGGCGGCGCCGAGCCGGCTACCGGCTGGAGCTGGTCCACACCGCCGGCGGCCATAGCTGACGCGGACATCTCGGAGACAATTGACACTGAGATCGCTGT
>JAITKC010000195.1 GCA_031278665.1 Bifidobacteriaceae bacterium
CAACCCGACGATTGTGCCGAAGGCCCGCCAGGGCGGCGCCGGCGCGGCCAGCCGGCCGGGCGGCGCCGCCGCGGCGCCGGTCAAGAAGACGGCCTGACTTTGGCCGAGCCGCTCGACCCGGTCGAAGCCGCCCGCCGGCTCGGGCGGTTGCGCGACTCGATCGACAACATCGACGCCGCCTTGGTGCATTTGCTGGCCGAGCGGTTCAAGTTCACCCAGCGGGTGGGGCATCTCAAAGCCGACGCCGGCCTGCCGCCGGCCGACCCGGCCCGCGAAGCCCGGCAGATCGCCCGTTTGCGGTCGCTGGCCGACGAATCCGGCCTTGACCCGGTGTTCGCGGAGAAGTTCCTCGGCTTCATAGTCGCCGAGGTGATCCGCCACCACGAGGCGATCGCCGAGTCGCGCTGAAGGGCGGCGCCGGCGGCTGGACTAGCCTTGTCGATATGACTCAAACCTCCGGACCCAGGGCGCGGTTCCTGGAGGCGCTGCGGGGAGTCGGCAGCGCACCGTCGATCGAACTCGCCGAACTAGCCAGGCTGTACGGCGTGACCACGGAATACACGAACTGGAAAGGCGAGCCGACGCGGGTGACGGCGGACACCGTCAAAGCTGTGCTGACGGCTTTGGGGGCGCAAGTCGGCAGCCCCGACGCGGTGCGCGAGTCCCTCGACGGTTTCGAAGACCGGGGCTGGCGGCGGCTGGTCGCTCCGGCCACCGTCATCCGGGCGGGCGGCGAGACCTGGATCGCGGCGACCGTCCCCTTGGGCGCCACCGCCGACCTGTGGATCGAACTGGACGCCGACCCGGCGCTCGGCGGCGAAGGCGGGCGGGTCGACATCGGACAAGTCCGGGGCGAGCCGGGCGACCACCGGCGGATCGACGGCGTCGACCTGGTCCGCGTCTACCGCGAACTGCCGCGCGACCTGCCACTCGGCTGGCACAAACTGGTGGCCCGCGTCGAAGGCGGCGAGACGGCGGCCGGCGCCCTCATAGTCTGCCCCGACCGGCTTGAGCTGCCGGCCGAACTGCGCCGGCATTCGGTCTGGGGGCCAATGGTCCAACTCTATTCGGCCCGTTCGCATGACTCCTGGGGGACCGGCGATTTCGCGGACTTGGCGGCGCTGGGACGCCAGTTCGCCGGCCGGCGCGGGGCCGATTTCATCATGATCAACCCGATCCACGCGGCCGAGCCGACGGCGCCGTTCACCCAGTCGCCCTATTTGCCGACCACCCGGGACTTCACCAACCCGTATTACATCCGGCCGGAGGCGATCGAGGAGTACGCCGCCGCCCCGGCCGAGGTGGTTGAAGCCGTCCAGGCCCTGGCGGCCCAAGCCAAGGCGGCCGACGACGATCCGGTCGAACTCGACCGGGACGTCTCGTGGACCCTCAAAGGCGAGGCGCTCCAGCTCATCTACCAGATTCCGCGTTCGCCGGCCCGCCAAGCGGACCTCGACCGCTACCGGACCCAATTGGAGCCGGCGATCGGGAGCTTCGCCTTGTGGAGCGCGCTCAAGGCGGCCGGATTGGCCGAATCGGTGGCCCACGGCAGCCCTGAGGCGGCCCGGTTCGCGGCTGCCCACGCCGATCAGCTCGATTACCAGGTCTGGCTGCAGTGGATCGCGGACCAGCAGTTGGCCGGCGCCCAGGAAAGCTGCAAGGCCGCCGGCATGGCCATCGGGATTGTCAAAGACCTGGCCGTCGGGGTCCATTCGGAGGGGGCGGACGCCTGGTCGAGGCGGGACGTGTTGGCCACCGGAATACAGGTCGGCGCACCGCCGGATTATTTCAACCAACTGGGCCAAGGCTGGTCGGAGCCGCCTTGGCGGCCGGACGCCCTGCGTCAGACCGGCTACGCCGCCTACCGGTCGATGTTGCGGGCGGTGCTGGCCCACGCCGGGGCGCTGAGGATCGACCACATACTGGGGCTGACCCGGTTGTGGTGGATCCCCGAGGGCATGGGCCCAAGCCAGGGCACCTATGTGGCCTATGACCGCGAGGCGATGGTTTCGATTCTGATCCTGGAGGCGACCCGCGCCGGCGCCGTGGTGGTCGGCGAGGACCTCGGCGTGGTGCCGCCCGGGCTGCGCGAATATCTGGGCGGGCGCGGCCTGCTCGGCAATTCGATCGTTTGGTTCGAGAAGACCGACGACGGCGCCGGCCTGGTCGACCCGAAGTCGTACCGGCGTTTGGCGCTGACCGCCATCACCACCCACGACCTGCCCCCGACATCGGCCTATCTGGCCGGCGAACACGTCGCCCAGCGCGACCGGCTCGGCTTGCTCGACACTCCGCTGGCGGCGGCCGAGGCGGCGGCTCGGGCCGAGCGGGCGACGATGGTCGACATGTTGGTCGGGACCGGCCTGCTGGCAGCCGAACAAGTCGACGACGAACTCGAAATCGTCAAGGCCATGCATCGTTTCCTGTTGACCACGCCGTCGGTCATGCTCGGGGTGTCGCTGGCCGATCTAGTCGGCGAGCGCCGGACCCAGAATCTGCCCGGCACCGATCGCGAGTACCCGAACTGGTCGGTGCCGCTGGCGGACTGCTCGGGCGCGCCGGTCTACATCGACGAGATCGGGGACAACCCGGTCTTCGAGGCGATCACCGAAGTGATGCGGCGGCGCTGACGACGGCGGCGGGCCGGGCGATGGACTTGTTGGCGATCGCGATCGCGCTGGCGGCCGCGGTTTGTTTCGCGGGCTCGTTCGTCGCCGAACAGCATGTCGCGGCGGCGGTGCCGGAGGACCAGGCCCGGGGGCTGCGCTTGTTCGGGCGTTTGGCGCGTTCGCCGCTGTGGTGTGCCGGCGCCTGCGGAGACGCGGTCGGCTTCGCCTTGCAGGCGGTGGCCCTGGCCTTCGGCTCGGTCGTCTTGGTCCAGCCGGTGCTGGTGACCGCGATGGTCTTCGCCTTGCCGTTGGCGGCTTGGTGGAACGGGCGGCGGATCGCCCGCGCCGACTTGGTTTGGGCCTTGGTGGTGGTGGCGGGTTTGGCGGTTTTCACAGTCGTCGGGGACTCCTCGAAGGGTTCGGTGTCCGATGCCGCCGGGCCGTGGCTTTGGCCCGGGCTCGCCTTTGGTTCGGCTTGCCTTGGGTTGTGGCTGGCTGGGCGGGTGGCGCGAGGTCCGGCCAAGGCCTTGGCCCTCGGCGCGCTGGCCGGGGTCGTCTACGGCATAATCGCGCCGCTGACGGAGTTGACGGTGGCGCACTTTGGACAGGTCGGGGTTTTCGGGCTGTTTCGGTCTTGGCCCCTCTACGCGCTGATCGTCTGCCTGCTGGCCGGAACCGCTTGGCAGCAGGCCGCCTTCCACGCCGGCGACCTGGGCTCTTCGCTGCCGGCCACCCAGGTGCTGGAGCCGGTGGTGGCGGTGGCGCTGGGGTTGTGGGCGTTGGGCGCGCGTTTGGAGACTCGGGGCCTGGCGGGCTGGGTGGCGCTCGGCCTGGCCGGCCTGGCGATGATCCTGGGCACCGTCCAACTGGCCCGCCGGGCGGCTTCGCCGGCCTGAGGCCGGGGTCCCTCGGCGGGGCCGTCGGCACACCGCCAGGCGCACCAGGATTCTTGCCTTCATTTGCGGCCTTTGGGTCGCGGTCGCGACCTTTTTCCCGTCCGGCTGTCGCTTTTCCAATCCCCAATTCGCGCCTTGAACTGGTCGTTTAGCCAATGTGCCGGCTTAGAAACCTTTCGTTATCATTTCGTGCTGGTTTGCCGAATCCGGGCGATATAGTTTCGTTTCCAATCGGTCGGGAGCGAGTCGGGAGCGAGTCGGGCGCGATGGCCGCGAAGGTCTGGCGTCGGCGATCGGCTTGTCCTCGCCGTGGATGCCCCGCTCAGCGGGCGGCGCGCGAAGCCGGCGCGACGCCCTGGGGCATTCGACAAAAACCTGGCCGCGGCCGGACGAAGACGTCTTGGCGTGGCCGCGACGCGAAGGAGGATTTGGAGTGCGACACTTCAGCAAGACGGCACGTTGGCTGGCCTGGGCGACCGCGGGAGCCCTGACACTCGGATTGGCGGCCTGTGGCGGCTCGGAGGACTCGGCCGAAGGCGACGGCGTCGTCACAATCAATTACTGGGGGTTTTCCCCGAAGAGCACCACGGCCGACAAATACAAGAAGGCCTTCGAGGACACGCATCCAAATATCAAAGTCAATTTCCGAGTCGTGGAGATCACCGACTACCCGGCCACTTTGCGGCCGGGTCTGCAATCCGACGACGGCCCGGACGTGTTTCCGTTGGCCGCCGGCGGCGCGATCGCCGGCGCCTTCCTGTTCGAGGACGCGGTCGAGGACCTCACGCCGCTGGCCACCGAAGTGCTCGGAGCCGATTTCAAGGATAAGTTCGGCGGCGGCTACGTGGACCAGCTGACAGTCAACGGCAAGCTGCTGGCCAGCCCGTTCGTGGGCGTCACGGCCCAATACTTCTGGTACAACAAAGACCTGTTCGACGAATACGGGTTGACGCCGCCAACTAACTACGACGAGATGAAGGCGGTCTGCGACGCCTTCAAGGCCGGCGGCGTCCAATGCTTTGTCGGCGGCTTTGGCGGCGACTTGCCGTTCGGCGGAGAGCTGATGCGGACAATCGCCAATTCGATCGAACCGGGTTACTGGGAGGACGCGATCAAGGGCAAGAAGTCGTGGGAGTCGCCGGTGATCACCGAATCGGTCGACATTCTGCGGAAGATGCAAGCCGACGGAATTATCGCCGAAGACGCGATCTCAATTCAGCAATACCCCGAGGCCAATAACATCTTCCAATCTCAACAAGCGGCGATGATCCAGATGGGCTCGTGGTACGCCCAGTATGACCCGAAGGACGTCTCGGCCGAGGCCCAAGAGGCGGCCGGGGTGACCGATCCGCAGGTCTTCACGCAGTTGACCATGCCGGCGCCGGACCTGTCCGGCAAGGGGAATATGCCGGCGACTCTGGGCGAGGTCGACTGGGGTGTGGCGATCTCGAAGCGATCACAGCACAAGGAGGAGGCCCAAGAGTTCGTCAAGTGGCTGACCATGACCGAAGAAGGCCAGCAGTTTGGCTGCTCGGTGCTGGAAGGCGTGCCGACGCTCAAGGGCGTCGAGCCGGACTGGCCGAATCTGAACCTGTCCAACCCGGAGTTACAAGAGCCCGACATTCGCCACATCATCGAGGACTCGCTGACCACGACGGAGACGCGCAACCGCTGGATTGGGCCGGAAACCGCCGAGGCGATCCTGCAACTTGTCCAAGGGACGCTGACGACCACGACCTCGGCCGCCGAGTTGGCCGCCAAGGCTCAGCAGATGGCCAAGCCGCTGGACGGCGCGGCCGATTCCTAAACAGCGATTTGAGCAAGTCCACGAGGGCATCGGATGAGCGTTCTGAACTATCAGAGCCGACTCGCTGACGCGGACGCGGGGCCAGGCTCGCACCGGTCTCACAGACGGAGCGGTCTGGCCCCGAAGGGCTATCTGTGGATCCTGCCGGCCTTCGCGCTCTGCGTCGGAGTGATCTACTACTGCGTCGGATACTCGATCCACATATCGACGTTGAGTTGGGACGGTCTGTCGAGTCACAAGCAGTCGGTCGGCTTGGAGAATTACCAGCGGCTGTTGACCGATCCGCTATTTTGGAGCGCCCTATGGCACACCCTGGTGTTTTTCATCGTCGTGTTCGCGGTGCAAACCAGTCTGGGGATCGTGTTCGCCGCCATGCTCCACTCGAAGGTGAAGCTGGCCGTGGTCTACAAAGTGTTGATTTTCCTGCCCGTGGTGATAGCGCCGGCGATTATGGCGCCGGTGCACCGCAACGTGCTCTCCCAGGAGGGCGCCGTCAACTGGATTTTGTCGCATCTCGGGCTTGGCTCGTTCACGCGATCATGGCTGGCCGACACCTCGACCTCCTTGTGGTCGATCGTCGCGGTGCAGATTTGGTCGTCCGTCGGAGTGGCGTTCATTCTTTTCTTCGCCGCGATGAGCCAGGTCGACCTGGACACTTTGGAGGCCGCTCGGATAGACGGCGAGGGCAACATACGCGCCCTTTGGCACATCGTGATCCCCGAGGTGCGCGGCACCATAGTGGCCCTCGGCATCTTGAACGCGATGGCCGCGCTGCGGCTGTTCGATTTCCCCTACCTGCTGACGCGCGGCGGACCGGTCTACTCGTCGGAGTTCCCGGGCGTCTTCATCTACCGCGAGTACGCCGCCGCCCACGCCGGCTATTCGTCCGCGGCGTCGGTCATGCTGCTGGTGATAGCTCTGCTCGCGTCGGTCGTCATGACGTTGCGGGCCCGGGCCAGGAAGTGACTAGACGTGTTTGAAGTTCGACATCGCATCAACCGGGTCATTTTGCAGGTCGCCATCACCGTCATGGTGATTCCCTTCGTGGTGCCCCTATACGTGATGGTGAAAGTGTCCTTCTCAGGCGCCGGCCTGGGCAACTACAAGGCGGTCACCGAGGTCCCGTATTTCCTCTACTTCTTTAGGAACTCGGCGCTCATAGCCCTCGGCGTGATCGTGATCTCGTATGTCTTGACCATGCTCGGGGCCTACGGTTTCTCGAAACTGGCCATCAAAGGGCGAGAGTTCTTCTTCTGGATGATCATGGGCGCCTTGACGCTGCCGGAGGTGGTCCTGATCGCCCCCCTGTTCCCGACTTGGTCGAAACTGGGCCTCTACGACACATTTTGGGCGGTCATCATTCCGGTCGCGGCGCTCCAGGTCCCGTTCACTTTGCTGCTGACCCGGACATTCCTGGACGGCATCCCGAACGATCTGATGGAGGCCGCGCGCCTGGACGGGTGCGGTTCGGTGCGGACGTTCTGGAACGTGATAGTCCCGCTGGCCCGGCCCATGGCGGCGGCGATAATTGTGCTGGTGTTCATCAACGCCTGGAACGCCTATCTGTTGCCGCTGGCCTTCCTGCAAAACGCCGAGCACGAGGTCGTCACCCAGTTGCCGCAATACTTCCGCAGCCAATATTCGGACGATCAAACCAAACAGCTGGCCGGGGCCGTTTTGACGGCTCTGCCAGAGGTGATCGCCTACATCAGCCTGCAGCGCTTCTTCGAGCGTGGCATGGCCGCCGGGGCGATCAAGTGACAAATCACAACAAACCCCGCCGCCAGTCGGCCGTTTCGGCGGCGCGGACGGGCGCCAGATTCGAAGGATTTCAACAATGTCGGTGATGGGAATCGCCCTCTACAGCCGGGACGCGGCGACAACAGCCGCCTTCTACGAGCGCCATCTGGGCGCCAGTCAGTCGGCCCGGGCTGATGGCTCGGTCCGGCTTCGCCTGGACGGCGGCGGCCTGATCGAGTTGAGGCCGATAGGCGGCGTCGATGCCGACCCGGCGCCCTGCGACGACGGCCGGAACGGCTACTGGCACGCCGGTGTGCTGGTGGGCGACTTCGACGCGACGGTCAAAAGTCTGCGCGGGGAAGGCGTCGAGTGGTTTATCGAGCCGGTCTTCAACCAGGTGGCCCAAGTCTGGTGCGGGTTTTTCCACGACCCCGACGGGCACGTCGTCGAGTTGGTCGGCGGCCAGCAGCAATACAGCCAGGTGTTCGATGGCGAGGCGGCGGCCAGGCGGGCACGGGCGCGGCCGGGCGAGGCGGCGTTATTCGAACACGTGGCCTTCACGACGCCCGATTGGGCGCGGACCAGGCGGACCTGGACCCGGGCCGGCTACACGGTGGTGGGATCGCTCGACCTCAGCGACGGCGACCCCCGCGGAATGGTGCTGTACTACTTGACCGGCGCCGACGGCCTGACAGTCGAGGTCTTCACCTACACCGCGCCGACCGCTCGGGCCCTCGACCCGGCGCCGCGCCAGGGTTTCGCCGGTCTGTTGGCAACCGCCGGCACCCGCGCGCGGCTTGAAGTCGATCGGATCGCCGACTTCGCCCCGAACCGGGGACGCTATGTGGACCAAGCCGGACTGACGGTTATAGACGCGGAATAGGGCCGGCCGGCCGAACCACCAGAAAGGAGACGCGCGACGATGCGCGACGATTACTCGGACGTTCGAGGTTTCAATTATCAGATGTCCACCGGCTCGACCAGTTTGGAGAACTGGCTGCGCTATTCCCCGGACCGCTTCGAATTGGAGTTGCGACGAGGCAAGGAATATTTCCCGGCCTTTAACACGTTGCGCCTGTGGCTTAGCTGGGACGCCTATTTCCGCAGGCCGGGGGTCTTCAAGGAGCGGTTTGAGTCGCAGTTGGCGATCGCCGACCGATTGGGGCTGAAAGTGGTCGCCTGTTTGTTCAACCGCTGGCACGACGTGACCGGCTACGACAACGGCGGCGTTTACCTCGACAATTTTCTCCTGCCCGCCGCCTGGGCCCACTACGTGAGGTTATACGGCGAGTTCGCGGCGGACGTGGTGGGGGAGCACGCCGACGACGACAGAGTGATTATCTGGGACATCTGCAACGAGCCGTGGCCTTACAACAATTTCAGCCAGGCGGTCAAAGCGCTGGTCAAACCCGAACTGGAGTGGCTGGTCGAGATGCACGCGATCGTCAAAGGCACCGGCTCGGCCATCCCGACCGGGGTCAGCGTGCACAATTACCTCGGGATCGAGGGCCTGGGCTGGGTGGAGCCGCTCTCGGACGTGTTGCTGATCCACCCGTACTACATGTGCACGTCCGAGAACATCTACGACCCGGCCCGCCGCGCCCGCTACGAGGCCCACGTCATGGAATACGTCGAATACGCGCGCCGCGTCGGCAAGCCAATTCTGGTGACCGAGACTTGTTGGGGCGCCGACACCGACGAGCAGCGGGTGGAGATAATGCGGTTCACTTTGCAAACACTCGCCAAACACAATTTGGGATTCATTCCCCACGCCCTGCACTACTCGCTCTGCGCCGATCTGCACGACGAAGTGGACGGGTTTGTGGGTCAGTGCCGAAATCTGGCCTTCACCAGGCGCGACGGCGCCCTGCGACCGGGCCACGAGATTTTCAACAACTTCTAGGGAGGACGCAATGAAAGCGGATTTTTCTGACGTCCGCGGGTTCAACTACCAGCTGTCGACCGGCTCGACGTCGCTCGAGAACTGGCTCTACTACGACCCGGACGTCTACGAACTCGAGATCAGACGCGGGAAGGAGTACTTCCCCGGGTGGAACACAATTCGGCTTTGGCTGAGCTGGGACGCCTATTTCCGCAAGCCGGCGGTCTTCAAGGGGCGCCTCGAGTCGATGGTCGCGATAGCCGACCGATTCGACCTCAAAGTCATCGCCTGCCTGTTCAACCGCTGGCACGACGTCACGGGGTTCGACAACGGCGGGGTCTACCTGGACAACTTCTTGCGTCCCGAGGCCTGGGCCTATTACGTTCCGCTTTACGAGGCCTACGCCGCCGATGTCGTGGGCGCGCACGCCGGCGACGAGCGGATAATAATGTGGGACATCTGCAACGAGCCGTGGCCGTACAACGAGTTCAACGAGGCGGTGACGGCTTTCTGGGGAGCTGAAATGGACTGGCTGACGGCAATGCACAAGGCTATAAAAGGGGCCGACGGGCGGACCCCGATTTGCGTGTCGGTGCACAACTACCTGGGGATCGACGGCCTGAGGTGGGTCGATCCGATCTCAGACGTGTTCTCCATACATCCGTACTATATGTGCACATCTGAGAATCTCTACGACCCGAACCGGCGGGCCAAGTATGATCGCCACATCGCCGAATACGCCGAGTACGCCCGGGCGGCCGGCAAACCGATCCTGGCGACGGAGACCTGCTGGGGAGCGGACACCGACCTGGAACGGGCCGAGATCATCAGGTTCACTCTCGAGACGTTGACCAAGCACAATATGGGCTTCGTGCCGCACGCCCTGCATTACGGGGCGACGGCCGACCTGCACACCGACGAAGACGGGTTCATGGGCGAGACGTACCTGCCCTTCATCAACAAAGACGGCTCGCTTCGGGCGGGGCACGATGTCTACAACAACTACTGAAGGAGGAATGTCAACATGCCCCTAGTTCAGGTGGACTTGGATCGCGAGCTTTGGAACCGCCACGGCCAGAAGCTCTCGGAGGCAATCCAGCGCGCTCAGGTCAAAGGCCTCGAGATTCCGCCCGAGGACCTTTTCCACGTCTTCAGGCCGCGCGATCCGGGCGAGATAATCTTCGACCCCGGCTTCATGGGCGTCGACCGCCGTTCGCTTCTGGTCATCCGGGTGGTCTTCGTCCACGAACATCCGGTAGTCAAACACAAATATGCCTTCTATCAGGCCGTCGTTGAAGAACTCGGCGCGCTTGGCGTCAGATCGGAGGACATCATGGTGTGCGTCACCGAGAACACGTACGAGGACTGGTACGCGGGCGGCGTCAACTGACGTCGTCGGCATCGTCGGCATCGTCGGCATAGTCGGCGTAGTCGGCATAGTCGGCGGGCGAGGCGGGCCGAGGCGCCCGGCGCCGCCGACCGAAACAACCCAACCAAAGTTAGGAAGGTGACTCCATGTCCCAGGCCATGTCCGAGAGCATGTCCGAATCGAAAACCGGTCGGCCGCACCGCTACCTAGTTGTCGGAAGCGGCTGGCGTTCGGGTGTTTACCTGCGCTTGGGAACCGGGTTCCCGGACCGCCTGCGGGCCACCGGAATTGTGGCCGAGACGTCGGCGCAGGCCGAGGAGGCGGGCGCCAAATGGGGTCTGCCGGCCGGCACGAGCGTCGAGGAGGCGGTCAAACGCGACAAACCGGACTTCGTCTGCGTCCTGGTGCCCTGGAAAGTGGCGCCGGTGATCACCGGCGCGGTGGTGCGAATGGGAACGCCGGTGATGTGCGAGACGCCGCCGGCCGAAGACCTCGACGGACTGAAGTCGGTCTGGGCCGACGTCGGGTCGTCTGGTTTGGTCCAATCCTCGGAACAGTATTTGCGCTACCCGTCCCAGGTGGCGCGGCTCAAGATCATCGAGTCGGGCCAGATCGGAAAGGTCACCGCGGTGCATGTGTCGCAGTCGCACCTTTACCACGAGGTCTCGGTGCTGCGAAAATTCCTCGGGGCGGACATGTCGCCCTTGACGGTCACCGCCCACGACGTGCCGGTCGGGTTGGTCGAGCCGCAGGATTACGGTTTGTGGTCATACGATGACGCCGTCAAAGACCTGGTCAACACTTTCGCCCATTTGGGCTTCGATTCGGGCGGGTTCGGCACCTACGACTTCACCACCCGCCAGTGGTGGAACCCGTTGCGGGTGGATCGCATAGTGGTCAACGGGTCGCGCGGCGAGATCCTGGACGACCGGGTGACCTACCTACAGGGCAACCGCCGCATTGTGACCGACTGCTTGAACCGCCGCCACGGCGGCGACGAGATGACTTTCGAGGGCCGGGAACTGGACCAGATCAGCTACGCCGGCCAGCTCTTGTGGACGAACGACTGGCTGGGGCGCAACCTGACCGATGACGACTTGGCCCTGGCCGCCCAATTGGACGCGATGGGCGAGTGGGTGGCCGGGAACGGGCCGGAGCCCTATCCGATGGCGCAAGCCTGCCAAGACCACGCGATTTCGCTGGCCATCGAGGAGTCCGCGGCCGCTCAAAAGTCGCTCCGGGTCGAGGGTCTGCCCTGGATGTGACGCCGGCGCGGGGGCCGTTTGGCGCGGCGACGCGAGTTGTGCGGGGCGGACCGATTATGGTGGCAGGATGACTGGTGACCGGCGGCCGCTGGCGTCCCGGCGCGATCCCAGGGCCAGGAGCCTGCCCGCGGCCCGGGGGAGGGCGCTGTGACCAGCCCGCCGTCGCGCCGTCGCGGCGCCCCGAGGACCACCCTGGACCAGATCGCCCGCGACGCCGGTGTCTCGATTTCAACTGTCTCGAAGGTGCTGAACGGGCGGCCGGGCGTCTCCCCGACGACGCGGGCGCTGATTGAGACCAGGCTGGCGAAACACCGTTATCGGCCGCGTTCGGCCAATCAGGAAGGCGCCATCGAACTGGTCTACATTCCGTTCGGATCGGATTGGCTGACCGACGTGATGGAGGGCGTCTGCTCGGTGGCGCGCGAACTCGGCGTCGGTCTGACCGTGACCCGGTGGGACGACCACTCCGGGGCGCCCAGGGACTGGCTGGAGGGCGTCGCCCGCCGCCAGCCCCTGGGCGTGGTGTCGCTGTTCGCGACGCCTTCGGCCGACGACCGGCGCCGGCTCGCCAACCGCTCGATCCCGTTCGTCATAATCGACCCGGCCGGCGATCCGGGGCCCCAGGTCACCCACATCGGCGGGCAGAACTGGGCGGGCGGCCTGGCCGCCGCCGGCCACTTGCTAGATCTTGGGCATCGCCGCATCGCCGTGCTGACCGGGTCGGGCCAGCGCCTTTGCTTCCCGGCCCGCACCTCGGGTTTCCGGGCCGGTTTGGAGATGGCCGGAGTGCCCTACGACCCGGAGCTGACCCGGGCGTTCGACTTCGAAAAGGAACCCGGCGACGCCCACGTGGTCGCCCTGTTGGATCTGCCGGATCCGCCGACCGGCTTCTTCGCCCAGGCCGACGTGGTCGCGCTGAGCGTCTACCGCGAGGCGGCGCGGCGGGGTTTGAGAATTCCCCACGACTTGTCGGTGGTCGGATATGACGACTTGCCATTGGCCGCCCGGGTGGCGCCGCCGTTGACCACGGTGCGTCAGCCGATTAGGGAAATCGCCAAAGCGGCCGCCCGGTTGGTGGCGGGTTCGGCTTCGGCCGGCCCGCCGATGGAGTTCGCCACCGAGTTGGTGGTCCGCCAGTCCACGGCCCCGCCTCGGGCCGACCGGTCCCGCCGGGACGGTCGCCCGCCGGGCCGTTAGGCGCTCTAGGTCAGCGCCGGCGCAGCCGGGCCAGTTCTTCGGCCGACGTCTCCGCCCGCAGCGCCGAATCGGCGGCGGCGACGTCTTGGTGGGGATGGATGATGATCTTGCCGGTGTCGGAGCGCCGTTGGCCGAGCAGCGCCAAGGCGTCGCCATACTTGTCCAACGGGTATTCGTGGGTCACCAGGGCGCTCGGGTGGACAACTTGGCGGGCGATCAAGTCGACGACTTCCGGCCAGACGCCGGGGCAGGCGAGCGACCCGATCAGCTCTTGGTCTTGGACGACCATTTGGTCGAGCGGGATCTCCACCAAAGGCAGGCCGGTGAACCCGACCGAGACCAGCCGGCCGGCGGGGGCCAGCGCGCGG
>JAITKC010000336.1 GCA_031278665.1 Bifidobacteriaceae bacterium
GGCGTCTTGTAGTCCGGCGCCGGGCCGCCGGCGCCGGCCAACGGCTCGACCTGGCTAACCCGGTCCAACCAGACTTTGTCGACTGCGGCCGCCGGCTCGGCCGCCGCCTCGATTAGCCGCCAACTGGGCGCCGGACCGGCCTCGGCGGCGGCGTCCGCCTGGCCCGCGCGCGCTGGGACGGCGCCCAGTTCGGCGGTCACCTCGACGCCGAGTTTGGCCAACTCGTCCGCCAGCGCCGGCGCGGCCGACGGCTTCGCGGCCGACACTATGACCGGCACGGCTCCGTCGCGTCCCAGGCCGTGCCGCGCCAGTTCTGTGACGTTGAACAATTCGGCGTCGAGCCGCTCCCCGACCAACTCTTGGACGTCTGAGGGGAACACATAGGTTCGGGCGCCCGCTTTGTGGGTGAAGAAGCGCGGGCTCGAGGCGTCGGCGCGGGGCGCCGGCTCGACGCCGGCCACTCGGCCGGTTTTGTCCAGCCGCACCACGTCACCAGTGATCAATCGAACTTCAACCGGCCGGGTCGCCCCGGGGCCGGTCGGTTCGTCCAGTTGAGCGGCCGCGATTTGCGTTCCCGGGGCCGGGCCGGCGGCCGGCCCGGACGTGGCGGAGCCGATCGCCGCGTTCGGCGTCGCCAACAGACCGCAGACGGTCGCGGCCGCCACCAGCCAGCGGACAACGGCGCGCAGGGGACCAGGCGCAGAGGCTGCGCGTGAAAAGGACATCAGTTTTACCAATCCAATCGAGTACTTGCCTTATAAGCGGGTGTCAGCGCCTCTTGGCGGCGCTGGCGGCCCGTGTTCGAGTCAGCCTAGCGACCCCTTCGCGCCCGGGCGTTAGACCTCGCCGGCGCCCGTCCCGGGCCGGGCGGCGCCGCCCGTGCTCAAATCGCCTCCCGGCCGCCCGCCGCCCCGCCGGTCGCCAATGTGATTTTGCTCACATCCGCTCCCCGCCTGGGCCGGCGGATTGGTCGCGGCGGGACCTTCAGCCCGGCAAACGACTGAACACACGTTTAGTGTATTAAACGTGTGTTCAGCAGGCGCCGACCGGTCCGACGATTTGACCGCCAAGGCCCGCATTCGCGACGCCGCCATCCATCTCTTCGCCAGCCGCGGATTCAAAGTCCCGCTGCGCGCCATCGCCACCGCCGCCGGCTGCTCTCCGGCGCTGATAGTCCACCATTTCGGTTCAAAGGAGCGGCTGCGCCAAACTTGCGACGACCACATCACCCGGATTATGGCCGACGGCAAGAGGCAGATCCTGGTCGAGGCCGAAGCCCCCTCGGCCGCCGACATGACCGCGATCCTGGCGAATCTGTGGACCTATGACGACGTGCCCGGATACCTCGTCAGATCGATCCAAGCGGGCGGATCGCTGGCCCGTCAAACGCTCCAGAGCCTGGTCGATTTGACCAAGGAGATCATCGCCGCCGGCGCCCGCGAGGGCCGCATGCGCCTCGGCTCCGACCCGGACGGGCAGGCCCTGTACGTGGCGCTCAGCTCAATCGGCACCCTGATCGCCTATTGCGCCCTGACCGGAAACGACCTGACCACCCGCGAACAGGTGGCCCGATACGTCGAAGACCTGACAGCGGCCTCGCTTGAAGCCCACACTCATCCGCTACTGACCGGCGACGATCTGCTGATCGCCTATTCGCGGGCGCTGAGCGGCGAACAGGAGGAATCATGACCGACCCGGTGATCGACATCGTGCGCCTGAGCAAACGCTACGGTCCGACCAAGGCCCTCGACGGCCTGGACCTCAGACTTGAACAGGGCCAGGTGGCCGGCTTCCTCGGCCCCAACGGGGCGGGCAAATCCACCACGATCCGGGTGGCGTTGGGGCTGGCGCGGGCCGACGCCGGCAAAGTCGTCATACTCGGCGGCGACCCCTGGCGCCAGGCCGTGGCGCTGCACCGGCGCGTCGCCTACGTTCCGGGCGACGTGGCGCTGTGGCCGGGCCTCAGCGGCGGCGCCACGATCGACTATTTGGGGCGCCTGCGCGGCGGACTCGACCGGTCCGAACGCGAGCGCCTGATCCAGGCCTTCGAACTCGACCCCGGCAAGCGGATCCGCGCCTATTCCAAGGGCAACCGCCAAAAGGTCGCGCTGATCGCGGCGCTAGCGGCGGACGCCGAACTCTATTTGTTCGACGAGCCGACCGCCGGTCTGGACCCGCTGATGGAGGAGGTCTTCGCCCTCGAGGTGGCGCGCCTGCGCGCCCGGGGGCGCAGCGTGTTGCTCTCCAGCCACATTCTGGCCGAGGTCGAGAAGCTTTGCGACACGGTCACCATAATTCGGGCCGGCCGGGCGGTCGAATCGGGCTCGCTGGCGCAGCTGCGGCGCCTGACCCGCTCCACCGTCGAGGCCGTCACCGGTCGCGATCCGAGCGCGCTGGGCGGCGCGCCGGGCGTCCACAGTTTCAGCGCCCGGCCCTCGGCCGGCGGTTTCGCGCTCCGCTGCGCCGTCGACAACTCCCAGATCGGCCCGTTCGCGGCGGCCTTGGCGGGATTCGGCTTGGCCTCCCTGATCTGCGCGCCGCCGTCGCTCGAAGATCTGTTCCTTCGCTATTACGGCCAAGACTCGCCCGATGCCGCCGCCGGGTCCCCGCCCCGCGCCGCCTCGCCCGGCGATGCCGCCGGGTTCTCTACCGCTGGAGCGCAGCCGTGACCCCCGCCCAGGCCGCCGCTCCAACGTCAGTCCGGCGTCGCCCCGTCTTGGCCATGCCCGACCACGCCGATTGGCCGCCGTTGGCTGGAGCGCGTCCGTGACCGCCGCCTTGGGCGTCGCAGAGGCCCGGCCGCCTTCGCCGCCGGGCCGGGCCGGACGCCGAGCGGACGGCCAGCTCATCGGTGCCGGACGCTTGCTGCGGGCCGCGCTCAGACGCGACCGGGTGCGCCTGGCGGTCTGGGCCGCCGCCCTGCCGGGGTTCGTCTACACCGGTTTGGCGGCTGAAAACGACTTGT
>JAITKC010000292.1 GCA_031278665.1 Bifidobacteriaceae bacterium
GCCGAGCGATCCCATGAAGGCCGGGTCGCCGAACGCGCGAGCGTAGTTGGCGAACCAGGCGAACTGCGGCTCGGCCTGGGTCAATCCGAGGCCGGACCGGCCCACCACGAACAGCGACTGGTAGACGGAGTAGATGATCGGGATGACATAAACGCCCAAGAAGAGGATCAGGAACGGGACCGCGAACGGCCAAGCCCGGCGGAGCGCCAAGACAACCGACCGCCTCCCGGCCGACCGCCTCCCGGCCGACCGGCCCCGACCCGCCCCCGACCTGGCAGTTCGCGGCCCGGGTGGCCCCGGGCTGGCCGGCCCGGCGCCGGCCGGCGCGTCGGAAGCAAATGCCACAGGTCTTACCTTTCGATCACGGCCGACAGCGCGCGCTGCCGGCCCCAACGCTAATCGCCGCGGCCCGGCGGATCGCCTTGGGCCCACCGCCAGTCCGGGTGGCGGGCGGGGTGGGGCGGACCGAACGGCCCTCCCCACCCCGGTTCGAGTCGTCCGGGCGGCTACTTCTTCAGGGCGTAGCCCTGCGCCTCGATCTCCTCGACTGTCTTGGTCTGGGCGGCGGCCAGCGCGTCCGCGACGGTGCCAGACTTGTTGCCGACTTTGCCCAGGCCGTCGGCCAGCGCGGTCGAGGTGACGGTCATCACCGGACCCCACTGCCAGTCCGGGTTGACATGGGCCGACTCGGCGGCGAAGACCTCGAAGATCGCCTGTCCGCCAAAGAACTCGCGGCCTTGTTTCATAATCGGCAGCGCCTGGCCGGCGGTCGAGGCCGGGTAGAGGCCGCCCTCGTCGATCATCAAGTTGAGGGAGTCGGCGTTAGTCGACAGCCAAAGCGCCGCCTCGGCCGCCTCCTTCGGGTTGGGGCAACCCTTCAACACGGCGTTAGGCGATCCGCCGACGTTGCCGACGGCATCGGAACCCTGCCACTTCGGCATAGGCGCGACGGCCCACTTGCCGGCCGAGGCCTTGGCCTCGCTTTCCAGGATGCCGGCCGTCCAAACGGCGCCGACTTCGCTCAACACGGCGCCGTCGGCCCAGGCCGCGTTCAAAGCGGCGTCCCAACTCGGGAAGGTCGACACACTGCCCTCGTCGACCATCGACTGCCAGAAGTCGGCCACTTTGACGTTGGCCGGCGAGTCGATCGTCACTTCCCAGGCGTCATCGGCGGCTGAGAACCAGCGGGCGCCGGCCTGCCAGCTATAACCCGAGAAGTTGTAGGCGTCGGTCGGGAGGTTGGCGATGTACTTGGTCGGATCGGCGGCGTGGAGTTTTTGGCCGGCGGCTTTGAACTCGTCCCAGGTGGTCGGAACGGCCAGCCCGTACTGCTGGAAGAGGTCGGCTCGGTAGAACAGCCCCATGGCGCCGGAGTCGACCGGCACGCCGTAAATCTTCTCGCCCAGCGAGACGGTCTTCCAGGCCGCCTCCGGGAAGTCGGCTTTGGCGCCGGCCAGGTGTTCGGTGACGTCCTCGAGGGCGCCTTGGGCCAGGAAACTGGTGAACGTCTCGGCGCCGACTTGGCCCAGACAGGGCGCGTTGCCAGCTTTGACGGCGGTCAGCATCTTGTCGTAACCGCCCTGGCTGCCGGCGCTGACCTGTTCGAATCGAATCTGGACGTCGGTGTGGGCGGCGTTGAAGGCGGCGGCGGCCGATTCGTAACCGGGCGCCCAACCCCACCAGCTAACCGTCACCGGTCCGGCGGCCTTAGGCGAATCGGTGTCGCCCTTGTCCCCGTCTTTGGTCCCGCAAGCGGTCAGGCTCAGCGCCAGCGCCGCGGTTCCCGCGACGACGGCCGCTGCTTTCCCCGATAACCTCATTATTTTTCTCCTTCCGGGCGACCGGGTCGGCCTTCCGACCAGCCGGCCGCCTCGAACTTATTCTTCGCGGCCACGCCGAGCTGATTGAGCGAGAGTGCTCATTTTGAGCCCATTTAGAGCAGCCTTGAGCAATTGTTACCCGCTGCCTGCGGCAACGTCAAGCGGTTTGAGTAGTTTCCGTTGTGACGTTGCCCACATTCACAAAAGCGCAGGTAACGGCGCCGAGCAAATGGTGCGACGGCTGAGCGGGCGAGCGGTGGCGGATGATAGAATGCCCGGTCCACCCCAGGCGGGCGGCTAAAACTGTCAGGAACGCGCAGAAATCACAATCAAAACAGCCAAACAGACCTGCGCAAAAGCGCGCAAAGTTGACTGAAACGATCACAACCGCTATGTTCAACCTGTTCTGTTCGCAGTGCGCCTCAGCACGATTTACCTACGATGGAGTGGACACATGGCTAGAACCACCGGACGGCTGACCCCGAGGCTGGCGGCGGGGGCGACTTCTTTGGCGGTCATAATGGCCGGCGCCCTGACCGCGCTGCCGGCTCTGGCGGATGATTCCGAGCCGCACGAGGTCGACTACCGGCAATACAGCGTTGTCAGCGCCTCCAGCGAAGCCGGCGGCTACCCAACCCCGGCGGACAAAGACGGCACCGTCCTGGGCGCCATCGACGGCGACTACACCACCCAATGGGGCTGCGCCACCAGCGGCGGGGTCTGCTCCCAGCCGCAATGGGTGACATTCGACCTCGGCGGCAGTTTCGAGCTGACCGGCATCCTCTACTCAGTCAAGCGGCAAGCCAACGGCCCGATTAAGGACTACGCGATCTACGCGACCGACGACAAACAAGTCGCCAAGTCCAATAACGGCTGGGGGAATCCGGTCAAGACCGGCGCCATCGTCTATCCGGCCGACAACCGGCCCTCGGCCCACAGCCAAGTCTTCCAACTGGACTTCGACCAACCGGTCAAAGCCCGCTATGTCAAGTTCCAGGGCGACGACGCCTATAACGCCGGCAAAGTCGTGGCGATCGGCGAGTTCCGCGCGCTGGCCACCGGCGACACCTCGCCCCAGCCCGACCCGGGCGAGGCGGCCCAGGCCGCCACGCCCAAGGCGCTGACCAACGGCCAAGGTTTGACGATCACTGTGGCGGAAGAGTTTCCGCAGGTAATCGAATATCAACTCGACGGCAAAACGATGTCCGGCCAGGCCGCCGTCCTCGACAGTTTCGCGATCGGCCGGTGGAACGACATGAGCGCCTACGCGGCCGTCACAACGCTGGTGGCCGCCACGACGGCATCGGCCACCTGGCTGTCCAAACTGCCGGACTTCGCGGACCTCGAGATCACCTCGACTATCGCCGTCGCCGACGACAACACCGTCAAGTTCGCCATCGACAAGATCGAGGGCGCGCGGGCCGGCGAAGTCGACCAAATCGCCATTCCCGACCATCAGCTGCTGTCGGTCACATCGGATGTGGCCGGGGCGGAACTGGACCGAACCGTCACCTCGCCCGACTCGACCAAGAAGGGCGACGTCTACCTCCCGCTGACCGCCTCCACGCCAACCGACGCGAAGGCGGTCGGCACACCCTACGGGTTCGTCACCGGCGGCGGCCTGACCGGCTCGATCCTGACCAACGCCACCGCCGACCCGCCCGCCAACACCGGCGGCGGCTGGGCGCACCGGCTCGAGAGCCAAATCACCAAGACCGCCAGCGGCACGCGGGCCGGGTTATGGGTCGGCCCCTGGACGGTGCAGGCCCGAACCCACGGCGCCGCGCCGGCGCCGGCCCAGCCCGACCCCCGCGTGGTCCCCTACGAAATGCCCTGGGCCACTGTCATGTTGGCGACCGACGCGATGGGCAACGCCGACGGCACAGTCAACTGGCAAGACGGCGCGATCGTCTACCGCGACCTGATGCAACGACCGCTCGGCCACCAGCGGGTCGCCGAACGCGTCGTCCAACGCATCGGCTTCAACTTCGGATCGACCGCCACACATCCGTTCATGAAAACGCTCGACAACACCAAGCGCATCGCCATGACCACCGACAACCTGGGCCAATGGGTGCTCGAGAAGGGCTACCAAGCCGAAGGCCACGACTCCGCCCACCCCGACTACGGCGGCAACTTCAACACCCGCGCCGGCGGCCTGGAAGACTTCAACCACCTGATCGGCGAAGGCAAGAAACTCAACGCCGACTTCGCCGTCCACATCAACCTGACCGAGTTCCTGACCGAGGCCAACCATTTCTCCGACGAGTTGACCCCGACCGGCGGACTCGGCTGGAACTGGGTTG
>JAITKC010000013.1 GCA_031278665.1 Bifidobacteriaceae bacterium
CACCCGACGGCGCCGCGCGCCCGCGCGCGCCGACCCGGGGCCCTCAAAACAGCCCCGCGACGCCGTGAATCGCCAAAAAGCAGGCGATCGCCGTCAGGCCGGCCGCCGGAATAGTCAAAACCCAGGCCAGCACAATGTTCTTGGCCACGCCCCAGCGCACGGCCGACAGCGACCGGGTGGCCCCGGCCCCCATGATGGCGCTGGTGATGGTGTGCGTGGTCGAGATGGGGGCGTGGATCGGGGTGAAAGCGGCCAGGTAGAGCACTAGAGCGCCGGTGGCCTCGGCCACAAAGCCGCGGGCCGGGTCGACGTGAATGACCTTGCGCCCCAAGGTGCGCATGATCCGCCAGCCGCCGGAATAGGTCCCAGCCGAGATCGCCGAGGCGGCCAGGGCTTTAATCCAGAACGGGATTGGGTCGCCGGGCTCGTTCCAGCCCACGGCCATCGACGCCATGAAGATCACACCCATCGTCTTCTGGGCGTCCTGCAGGCCGTGGCCCAGCGCCAGCGCCGCGGCGGAGCCCACCTGGGCGGCTCGAAAACGCCGCATCGTCTTGTGCGGGGAGGAATTCTTGAACAGCCAGAGCACGGCCACCATGCCCAAGAACGCCAATGTGAAACCGATCGCCGGCGAGGCCACCATTGGGATCAGAACTTTCTCGCCGATTCTGGCCCATTTGACGGAGACGTCGTCCCACTGGATCATGATCGCCCCGAGCCCGGCCCCGGCCAGCCCACCGATCAAAGCGTGCGAGGACGAGGACGGCAGACCGAACCACCAGGTGATCAGGTTCCAGGTGATCGCGCCCAGCAGCGCCGCCAGCACAATCGAGAGTTGCTCGTGTTGGTCGAGTCCGCCCAGATTGACGATCTGGGTGGCGATTGTCTCCGCCACCGCCGTCCCCATCAGCGCGCCGACCAAGTTCATCAGCGCCGCCATGGTCAACGCCGCCCGCGGGCGCAGAGCGCGAGTCGAGACGGCCGTGGCGATGGCGTTGGCGGCATCGTGAAACCCGTTGGTGAAATCGAAGGCGACGGCGATCGCCATAACCGTCACCGCCAGCATGATCTCCGGTGTCATGGAGGTCAAGATTCCTTGAGGGCGATCGTCTCGACGGTGTTGGCGACCTTCTCGAAGGCGTCGGCGGCGTGTTCCAGGGCCTCGATCAGTTCTTTGAGCTTCATCACCAAGATGGCGTCGGTCTCGGACTGGAACAGATCGGCCAGCAGCGCCCGATAAGCCCGGTCGGCCTGGTTCTCCAGCCGGTTGATCTCGACCCAGAACTCGGACAGCCCGTCGAGCGAGCGCAGCCGCGGCATCGCCTCGGCCGTTTGCGCCGCCGCCCGGCGCAGGATGGTGATCTGCTTGCCGATCTTCTTCGGCAACGTGTCGATCCGGTAGAGAACGATCAGATCAGCCGCTTCCTCCATGTAATCCATGCAGTCGTCCAGCGCCGAGGCCAAGTCGTAGATGTCGTCGCGGTCGAACGGCGTGACGAAACTGGAGTTCAGCTTCTTGATGATGGCGTGGGTCGAGACGTCGGCGGTGTGTTCGATTTCCCGCAACTGGACGGCCAAATCGACTCTCTCGTCGAAGTCCGCCGCCACCATCAATTCGAGCACGTCCGCGCCGTCCACCAGATGGCGGGCCTGGGCCGCCAACAAGTCGAAGAACGACTCGTCCTTGGGGGTAAAACTGAACCGCACGGGATCTCCTGCCTCACGTCAAGCATTAGCCGCTCACCAGAGTAAGCCATGCGGGGCGGGTGGCCGCGCCGCCTGGTGTGGCCGGACCGCGCAGCGCCAGTCGGCGCGAAGGCCGCTCGCAGCGGCAAATGTTGGAGCCCGGGGCTGGCGCGGCCCGGCCGGGCACCACACTAGCGCTTTTCAGTCCGCCTTGGCGGCCATTGCCCGATGCCGTCTCGCCCGCCGGCCTCCGCCGCCGGACCTGTCCGGCCCTAGTCACGAGGCGGACCAGACAGTAGGGTTGGTGCGCGATAAGCCCGCTTTTTCTCGCCCATCAACGACTTCGCAAGGAGCACAACGCCGAGGTTTGTTTCCTCGAAACCCCGCCCGCCCAAGATCCTCGCCGCGCTGACCGGTGGCCTCGCCTTGGCCCTGGTCGGCATGTCGCCGCCGGCCCTGGCCGCGCACGCCGCCGAACCGGCCGACCCGCTGGACCACCTAATCTCCACCGGCGCCGAAGTGACCGCCAACGGCGAGATCATCGAGGCGATCGCCGATCCGAGCGGCGAGATCACCCGGTATCTGGTGACCGATGACGACATCGGCGTCGAACTCGACCCCGCGACATTGCCAACCGAAGTCGCCAACGGCGACCGGGTGGAGGCAGTCGTGGAGATCCCCGGCCAAGTCATCGCCGACCTTGAAGACGCCGGGGCGGCGACCGTGGCCGCCGACGCCGAAGACATCGAGGCCGGACCAGTCGACCAGTCGAGCGAGGCCGGCGCCGTTTTGCTTGAGGCGGCGGCCGATGCCGGCGTCGCCGTCGGTTTGGCGGAAGCCACCGTGGTGCAATCCGCGCCAACCGCCGCCTTGCCCGCTGTCGGCACGCACCACTTGCGGTTCGTTTTCATGTCCGCGGCCGGTCTGGGGAAATTCCTCGACAGCGCCGCCCTGGACGAGTATGTCGACCAATTGGAGAAGTATTGGATCCGGGAATCCCACGGGGCGATCGCCGGCTTCACCTATTCCTGGGCCGACTCGGCCGCGCTGACCAGCACGACCCATTGCTCGGGCACCTTCTCGAACATAGTTGAGGAGGCGGCCGCGGCGCTCGGCCTGACCCGTTCCGCCGCCACCACCACCCGCAATCACCTGATCATCCTGTCGCCCAACACAGAGCTGTGGTCCTGCGGCGGCGGCGCCTATCAGGGCGTCGCAATGGTCGGCTACCAGGGCTTGGCCTCAGGTGGGCCGATTCACATGTACCTCGACGCCGGCTCGGGCAGCAGCTCGTCGCGCACTACGGTCCACGAGTTCGGCCACAACCTGGGCTTGTACCACGCGGGCACCGGCACCTGCCCCACCGGAGTGGTCGACGGCCCCTTCACATCGCAGGGCCCATGCACAATAGATCACAACCGCAACGACAACTACGGCGACTATCGCAACGTCATGGGCTTCGGCAGCGAGGTCGGCACCACCCTCAACGGCTATCAGAAGTCGTATTTCGGCCTGATCAGCGTGGACCACGGCCTTGTCGACGCGGCATCGGACCTGGACCGGGAATTCACCCTGGCGCCGTCTTCGACGACCGACCTTGAAGCCGCCCAGACCATCCGCGTGATTGACCGCTCGGGCGGCGGGTACAAGCAGTATTGGGTTGACTACGACCTCCAAGCCGGCGGGATCGCGATCCGGCGCGCCTGCCGGGGGATAGGCGACGCGGACTGCGAGGTCCCGGCCGCGAACGCGCCGAACACCCGCATTCTCAGTCCAGGCACCACCACGGCTTTGGCTCCGCGCCAAGTCTTCGTCTCGGGTGAGACCTTCGTCTCCCAAACCGGCCAGTTCCGTTTGCAAGTTGGGTCGCTAACCGAGACCGGCGCCACCTTCCGCCTCACACTGGCCGGTCAATCGTCAGTTCACCTGTCGAGCACAACCGGGACGGCGCCCTACCAACAGTCCTCCCAGTCGATCCAGGTGACCACCGCCAGCGGGCGCTGGTCGGCGGTGTCGAACGCGCCTTCGTGGCTGTCGGTCAGCCCGACTTCGGGAACCAGCGGGCAAATGGTCAGCATCGTCTCCGCGGCGAACACTTCGACCACGGCCCGGACCGGCACGGTGACGTTCTCATCCGGCGGCGATTCGACTGACTTCAGGCTGACTCAAAGCGGGGTGCCAGACGACCATGGTTCGACTGTGGCGACGGCCTCCGTTTGGGACCTGGCGGCCTCTTCCACCGTTTCCGGCAGCCTCGAACTGGGGGCCGACATCGACTACTTCAAGATCACCGCGCCGGTCTCCGGGAAATACACCTTCACCTCCAACGCCACCGGGAACCCCACCGGCTACCTGTATAGCGCGGCCGGGTCGCAACTAGCCTCCAACGCCGACTCCGGGCCGGGCTACAACTTCCAGCTCACACCCACCCTGACCGCCGGCACAACCTACTACCTGGCGATCCGCAACTCCTCCCAGTCCACCACCAACACCGGCCCCTACACCATCACCGCGGTGGTGCCCCAGCCCTCGTCGGTGGCCGTGACCGTCTCGAACTGGGCGCCCGCCCAAACCGGCGGGACGGTCTCGCTGACCGTCACCACAAACCAGTCGTCCTGGTCGGCCTCGTCCAGCGCGTCCTGGCTGACCATCAGCTCCCGCAGCGGATCAACCGGCAAGGCGATCACCTTGACCGCCGCCCGCAACGCCACCACGACGGCGCGCAGCGCGGTCGCCACCTTCACCGCCGGCGGGGCGGTCGCCGAAGTCTTGGTCTACCAGCCCGGCGCCGTGGACGACCACGGTTCCGACCCGGCGACCGCCACGGCCTGGGATCTGGCCGCCGCGGCCACCGTTTCCGGCAACCTGGAACTGAGCGACGACCTCGACTATTTCGTGTTCACGGCGCCGGCCAGCGGCTCCTACCGGTTTGTCTCGGAGGCGACCGGGAATGTCTCCGGCTACCTCTACAACTCGGCGGCCAGCCGAATCGCCTACAACCTGGACTCCGGGCCCGGCTCCAACTTCCAGATCACCCACACGCTGACCGCCGGGCAGGTCTACTACCTGGCGATCCGCAACTCCTCGCAATCCACCTCCAACACCGGCCCCTACACCATCACCGCCACCCGCCCCTAACTGGGCCGCGCCAGACCTCCAGTGCGGATTGCCGAGCCTAGCCGGAGGGTTCGGCCGGGGCCTGCGCGGCTCTGGCCAGCGGGGCGGCGAAGCCGGCGGCCCCGGCCGCGTCGCGCAGGTGGCTGGGGCCGAGTTGGGTCGGGTAGCGCCCCGCGGCCGCCTTGACCCGCGCCTGCCAAGTCTCTATGTCCGGCCGAAGCGGCTCGCCTCTGCCGTATTCGGCCAGGCGGGCGCGCAGAACGGCGGTCACGGTGGTGCTCTCCCGGGTGGCGCGTACCCGCGCGGCTCGAAGATCCGCCTCATCGACCGCCAGGGTCACGTTTCGCATCCGACAAGTGTCGCACTTACCGGGGCCGCTGGGTGATGGCTT
>JAITKC010000056.1 GCA_031278665.1 Bifidobacteriaceae bacterium
ATTGATCGGTCTCATACGATCCGGCCGGGCAAGCCCCGGCCGGACCGGGCAGGGCTGTCAGGCCGCGCGGCAGTTGCGGGGTGACGCAGGCGCCCGGCGCCGGCTGGGTCGCCCCGGACGCCGTCCGACTCATCGCGGTGACCGTCAGATCGTAGGACGCCACCCCGTCGGCCGGCGCCACCCCCGCCCCCCGTTCGCGGTTGCCCCGCCGGGACGAAGGCCCCCCCGGGGCCCGCGCGGCGGCGGCGAAGGCGACCGGGCCGGGGCCGACGGCGAAATCGCCGCCCGGGGCGGCGACCCGGCCGGAGACTGGGAACGTGCCGGCGAAACCGGACACGATCGGGGCGTAGGCCATCCCGGGCGTGTAGACGCCGTCTTTGCGACAGCGGTCGGGGACTTCGACCAGATCGTCGGCGCAGCTGACGACTGTGACCGTCTTGGCCGTCGGCGGCGACGACCCGTCGGCGAACACCGGCGCGGCGGCGCCCGGCGGCAAGGCGAAGACGACTTTGGCGCCGGGCACGGGGTTGCCGTAGCGGTCCTGGACCACCACCCGCGCCCATGATCGCGAAGTCAGGTCGTTGGCCACCGCCGGCCGGAAGGTCTCGAAGGCGGCGGCGGTGCGGGCGGCGTCGGGCGGCCCGGCCTCGAAGCGCGCGCCCTTGACCGTCTGGGCGGCGACCGGTTCCCTCTGCGGCCCGCCGACGGCTTGGCGGACGCCGCCGACGTCGATGAAGGCCCTG
Organism: Bifidobacteriaceae bacterium; assembly: GCA_031278665.1. Classification (GTDB taxonomy): domain Bacteria; phylum Actinomycetota; class Actinomycetes; order Actinomycetales; family WQXJ01; genus JAIRTF01. The sequence goes on from JAITKC010000056.1 coordinate 744, forward strand.
ACCCAAACCCAGCCGGCGCGGTTGTCGGGGGCCGCGAAGTCGAAGTCGGCGCCGCCGTCCGGCCCGGACCGGCCGGCGTCGACCGGCGTCCACAGGCCGGGCCCGGGGCCGGCGTTGGTACCGGTCGTCCACTCGAAGCGCACCGGCACGCCGGCCACCGGCCGGCCGGCGGCGTCCCGGACCACCACGCGGGCGCTGTGCCGGTCGGTCCCGCCGACTCGCTTGACCTCCCCGGCGGTCGGGATGGTCAACTCCGAGTCGGCCCCGACGGCATCGGCCCCGGGCGATCTAAAACGGACTGTGAAAGGCGCTTGGACGTCCACCCAGGCGCCGTCGTCGAGGACTTGGACGCGGCCGGTGAACTGGCCGGGCGTGGCCGAGGCGAGCCGCCAGACATGCCGGCCGAAGTCGGCGGCGCCGGGCTGGCCGGTTGTGCCGTCAAGCGTCCCGCCGATCACTTTGACGGCCGGGTCGAGCCCGGCCAGGCGGACCCGGGCGCCGGGGACCGGCAGTCCGGCCGACGAGCGGGCGGTCAGCGTCAACTCGTAGGCGTCGCCGCCCTGGCCGCTGTCCGGCAGCCAGACGCCGTCGCCGCCGGCCGGGTCGGCCGTGTTCGGGCTGATCGCCCAGTTAGACCGGGCGGGGTCGGCCGGGCCGGCGGTGAAGGAGACGGCTTTCGGCGAGCCGTCGACGCCGGTTCCGCCGCTGACGGCCGAAACGGCGAAAGTGCCCGGTTCCTCGGAGGTGAACTCGACGTTGGCCAGCCCGGTTTGGAAGACGCCGTTGGCCCGGCACCAGTCCGGCGCCCCGGTTTGGCGGTCCGGGTCGCAGGTCGTCACCGTCGCCGATGCCGCCGTCCCGCCTTTGACGTTCGGCCCCGGCACGTTGGGCGCGCCTTGGTCGATTTTCAAGGTCACCTGGCGCCCGCCCAGCGGGTTGCCGAAGCGGTCGCGCAAGACCACCCGGCCGTAATGGGAGGCCGCGCCGTCGGCTAAGACCAGGTTTTGCGAGACCTCGAAATCCGACCTGGCCGGGTCGACCGGCCCCGGCTCGAAGACCAGGTCGACCGGACTGCCGAGGGCCAGCCCTCGGCCGGCGTAGTAGGCGCAGCCGCGCCAGTGGCGGGCCTCGGTCGAGGCGAACGGGACTTCGGCGACGCCGTCCGGGCCGGTCAGCGCCGAGGCGAATTGAGTGGCGGCGTCCGGGGTTTGGGCGCAGATTCCCTTCGCCGGGTCGCCGCCGGCGAAGAAGCGGAATTGGATCGGCAGGCCGGCTTGTTCGACTTCGTTGCCGGCGGCGTCGCGCAGGCGCGCCCGCACCTGGTAGGTGGCGCCGGGCGCGCCCGCCTGGAGCGGGCCGGCCGGACTGGCCGAGATCGCCGAGCGGGCCGGCGCGATAGGGCCGGCGACGAATTGGACCGCCGCCGGCGCGTCCCGTTCGATTGGCGTCCAGGCGGTCTGGCCCGGCCCGCGGGCGGCGGCGGAGACCTTATAGGTCCCCGCCCGGGTGGCGGTGACCGCCAATTCTGCGACCCCGGCGGCGTCGACCGGACGGTCGGTTGGCCCGGCGGCGGCGAGTCCGGGCGGCAAGTCGAAGCGGACTTCGCCGCCGGCCACCGGGTTGCCGTGGGCGTCTAAGACGTGGGCTCGCGCCACCGCCTCGGCCTTGCCGTCGGCCACGGCGGTGACGCCGGGCGACTCCAGGTAGGCGACGCCGGCGGCGACCGGCCCGGCCGCGAAGACGATCGTGGCCGGGCCCGGCTTGATCGCGACGGCCCCGGTCAACGCCCTGACCTGGTAGGCGCCGGCGCGGGTGGTCGCGAAGGTGACCGTCACCTGCCCGGCCGCGTTCGTCTGGTAGGGGCCGGGCTGAACAATCGAGACGTCGCCGGGGACCTCGAACGAGACGTCGTCGCCGGACACCGGCCGGTCGGCGGCATCGCGCAACGTCACGACCCCCTCCCAGGAGTCGATGCCGTCGGCCACCACCGCCGGGTGGGCGGCGGCAAGGGCGGTGGTCGGGGCGACCCGCCAACTCGAGCGCGCGGCGTCCGGCGCGCCCAAACCGAACTCCAGTTCGGCTGACCCCACCGTCACCCCGCCTAGTTTGGCGGTGACCTTGACAGTTTCGCCGCCCGGCTTGGCGTCGACGATCTGCACGCGCGCCAGCCCCAGGGCCGAGGAGTCGACTGTCCGGCTTTGGCCGCCGGCGCCGACTATAGTGGCCGACCCGTCGACTGTGAAAGTCACCGGCTGGCCTGGGACCGGGTTGCCGCCGACGGCCGCGTCGAGAACTGTCACCTCGGCGAAATGGGCGTCCTTGCCGTCGGCCGCCACCCGCGCGCCAGCCGACGAGGCGAACACCGAGGCGCCCGGAACGGCCGGCCCGGCGACGAAGCGGGCGGTCAGCGGCGAGCCGACGGCCCCAGACGGCACGGCCGCCTCAACCTCGTAGAGGCCGGCCGCGGACACCGTCCAGTCGGGCCAAACCGCCACCCCGGCGGTCGAGTTGACGGTCTCGGAGCCGGCCCAAGACGACGCGCCGACTAGCCGCCAGCGGAAGGTCACCGGCGCCGACTGGTCGGTGTAGGGATTGCCGGAGGCGTCTAATAGTTCGACTGTCGGGCGGTGGAACTCGGTTCGCACGGTCTTCGGCGTTGACGCCGTCGGGATTGAGAAGACCGAACGGCCGGGAGACAAGTCGGCGTTGACGAAGACCGCCTCGACCGGGCCGCCGCCGGTGATCGGCTGGCCGGCCAAGGCGGCGGCGACCGGGTAGGCGCCTTTGACGCCGGACACCAAGACCAGGCGGGCCTGGCCGGTGGCGTCGGCGTCGACCACGACGTTGGCCGGCCCGGCCACAGTCGAGGCCCCGACCAGGGCGGTCACATCGGCCGGAATGGCGAACGAGACCGCCGCGCCGGGGACCGGGTTGGACTGGGCGTCGCGGACGACGGCCCTGACCGTCTGGCGCTCGGCCTGGTCGGCTTTGGCCGGCCCGCCGTCGGGGCCGACCAGCGCTGACGTGGCGGGGTCGGGCGGACCCGGTTGAAAGTTCGCCGGCGCGGTTTTGTCGCCGCCGCCGGCCGAGCCCAGGGCGATCTGGTCGCCGCCCAGTTCGACGGTCACGTCGAAGGCGCCGGCCTTAGTCGAGGTCAAGTCGAAGACGGCGACGCCGGATTGGCCGGCCACCGGCCCGGAGGTGACCGGCGCCTCGCGGACGGCGCCGGTGGCCGGATCGGTCACTTTGATCAGCGCCCCGACCCTGTTCAGCGGGTGGCCCTGGGCGCCGCGCAGGTTGACCGTGACCCGGTAGGAGTCGCGGCCGTCGGCCCTGGCCGGGTCGCCTTTATTGGCCGGGTCGCGGACCACGGTGAACCAGGACTTGCCGGGCGCGGCGCCGTCGGCCGCGAAAGTGACGTTCTTGGGGCCCGTCTGGTCCGCCCCGACCAGGCCGACGACCGGGAAGACGCCGTCGAATTCGGAGACGATCTCGGCTGTCAGGTAGCCGTCCGGGCCGGATTTGCCGGTCAACTCGCGCCCACCGGACTGAAGCGGCGCGAAGACCGGCGCGTCGCCGCCGGCCGTCAGTTTGAAGCCGAGCGTCTGGCCGGCGATCGGATTGCCGGTGGCGTCCTGGGCTTTCAGACGCGCCCACAACGGGTGGACGCCGGTCGCCAGGGCGGTTGTGTCCTGCACTGCGAACGAGGCCAGGGTTTTGGCCGGATCGAACGGGCCGGCCACGAACCGGGCCGAGGCCGGCGAGCCGTCCACCGGCTGGCCGCCGACTTCGGCCCGCACCACGAAATCGGCCACCGCCGGCGAATCGAATTCGACCGCCGCCAGCCCTAAATTGTCGGCTATTTCGGCGCTTTGGGTCAGGTGCGCGTCATCGGGCCCGTAACGGAACAGCACCACCGCCCCCGGCGCCGGGTTGCCGTGGGCGTCGCGGGCCCGGACTTCGGCCCGGTGGCGCTGGGCGCCGTCGGCCACTTTGGTGGCGCCGCCGGCCGCCGTCGGCACCGTCAGGACGGATTTGGCCGATGCCGCCGGCCCGGCCGTGAAATTCAGTTTGACCAGGCCGCTGGTCGCCAAAGTCGCCGTCTCGACGGCGTTCTTGACCGTCGAGATGTCGTTGCCCAGGACTTTGGCGCTGACTTGGTGGACGCCGGCCAGCGTCGAACTGTAAGTCAGCGCGGCGTAGCCGTCGACGATCGGCGCGGCCGCGGGCGCCGCCGGCCCGCCCGTCGTCCGGACGCCGCCGACTGTCGCGACCAGACCGGTCGGCACGCTGAAGACGACTTCGCCGCCGGACACGCCGTTGCCGCCCGAGTCGACCACCCGGGCTTTGACCTCGGCGCCGGTCGCGCCGTCGGCCGGGGTCGAGCCGTCCGGCTGTATCAGCCAGGAGTTGGCGGCGGCCGGTTGGCCGGCTTTGAACCGCAGGGTCGCCGGCGCCGGTTTGACGTCCTCCCACCGCCCGGCGGCGGTCTGAACTTGGACTGTCACGGTGAAAGAGCCGGCCGTGGCCGAATAGAGGTCCCAGCTATAGGCGCCGTAATTGGCCGAACCCGGCTGGCCGGTGGTCCCTTCCAAGCCGCCGGCGGCGATCGCCACCTTCGAGCGGTCCAGTCCGACTAGCCGGACTGACGCCTCCGGCACCGCGATGCCGCTGGCGGAGACGATCTGCGCGGTCAGCCGGTAGGAGTCGGCCTGCTCGCCGGTCGCCTCGACCGCGACCGCGGCCGAGGCGGCGGTGTCCGGGTTGAGGGTGTAGGCGGACTTGCCGCTGTCCGGGGCGCCGGCGGCGAAGGAGACCGGTTTCGGCGCGCCGGCCGCCGCCTGGCCGCCGATTTTCGCGTCGACCTGGAACGACCCCGGTTCGCGCGAGGTGATTTCGACTTGGGCCCGGCCGGCCTGGTCGCACCAGGCCGGCGGCGACGGCGCCGCCGGATCGCAGGACTTGACGATCCCGTCGGCTGGGACCAGGTTCGGGCCGGGCACCCCGGCCGCGCCGGGATCGACGCTGAAGACGACTTCGGCCCCGGGGACCGGGTTGCCGTTGGCGTCGGACACCACCACCCAGGCCGAATGGCTGGCCTG
>JAITKC010000111.1 GCA_031278665.1 Bifidobacteriaceae bacterium
CACCCCGGCCAGCGCCAGGGCCGCCCAGAGCCACGCGCGCAGGCGTCTGACCAGGATCACCGACAGCGCCAACGGCCCCAGCATCTCGATGGTCACGGCCGGGCCGACCGCGATCAACTCGATCGCCTCATAGAAGAACGAGTTCATGACCACCAGCGCCAGGCCGTAGCCGCAGGCGGCGAACCAGGCCTCGCGGCTCAGTCCGGCCAAGCGCGGGCGGACCAGCGCCACCAGCGCCAGCGCCGACAACCCGTTGCGGAATAACACCATCGAGGCCGGACCCGCCACCGCGAACGCCTCGACCGCGAAACCAGACGCGGCGTTGACCGCCAACTGCGCCGCGACGGCTAATGCCAGCGCCGCCTTCAAACTGACGGGGCGGGCTCCGGGCACGCCCCCCAGCCTAACTTCGGCCGCGACCTTTCGCCCCCGCTGTTCGGCCGGCGATTCACCGCTCCGCCGCGCTGAACGGGATCGCCCGGCCGGCTAGGCGGGGCCCGGCGCCCAATCGCCCAGTCCCCGCCAGCGTGGCCCGGCGCCGCGCAGCTCCGCCCGGCGGGCCTCGTCAAACTGGACGTCTTCGCCGGCCAAGCCGTCCGCCGGGGCGGCGCCCGTCCCGCGGGGGCGATCGATCCGGATCTCAAGACGGTCGGCGGCCAGGCGCTCGGCCAGGCCCGAGCCCCATTCGACGGCCGTGACCACGTCCTCCAATTCGGCGTCGAGGTCCAAATCGTCCAATTGGCTCAAGGACTCGAGGCGGTAGGCGTCGACGTGCAACAGGCCGGGCCGGGCGCCGGCCGGCGGATGGTGGCGGGCGATCACGAAAGTCGGCGAGCTGACTCGGCCGCGCACGCCCAACCCCTCGCCCAGGCCCTGGACCAGCGTGGTTTTGCCGGCGCCCAAGTCGCCCGAGAGGATCAGCAGGTCGCCCGCGCGGGTCAGCGACGCCAAGCGGCGCCCCAGAGCCCTGGTGTCGGCGGCCGTCGGCAAGTCGATGACCAGGCTCGGGCCGCCTCCGGCCCGGTCAGCGGGTTCGGCCGCGGGCTCGGCCGCGGGCTCGGCCGCGGGTTCGGTCGCGGGTTCGGCCGCGGCCCCGGTCACCGCTCCGCCGCCGATGCCGCGCGCTCGCCCTGATCGAGGTAGACCCGCTCGAGGTGAGCCGGCAACCGGGTGACGATCTCGTAGGAGATAGTGCCCGTGGCATCGGCCCAGTCCTGGACGGTCGGCTCCCCGAAGTCGCCGGGGCCGAACAGGATGACGCGGTCGCCGTCTTGTTCGCCGGCGTCCGGCCCCAAGTCCAAGACGAACTGGTCCATGCAGACTCGCCCGGCGATCCGCAGATTGCGGCCGCCGACCCGCACCGGGCCGAGGTTTGAGGCGGCCCTGGGCACCCCGTCGGCGTAGCCCAGCGGCACCAGCCCGGTGACAGTCCGCCGATCGGTCACATAGGTGTGGCCGTAGGACAATCCCTGCCCCGCCGGCACCGTCTTGACCAGCAACAAGAACGACTCGAAGGTCATCGCCGGCCGCAACCCCAAGGCGGCCGACTCGGCCAGGGCGGGGATCGGGCTCAATCCGTACAGGGCCGATCCCGGCCGCACCAGGTCGTAGGCCACCGGCAGGTCGGTCACCAGCGCCGCCGAGTTGGCCAGGTGGCGGACCTCGAAACGCGCCCCCAGCCGCGCCGCCAGGGCCAGGCCTTCGGCGAAGGCCTCGATTTGCGCCGCGATGGCGGGGTTGCCGGGGTCGTCGGCGTAGGCGAAATGGCTCCAAGCGCCGCGCGCCCGGACCACGCCTTCGGCCTCAAGCGCCAGCGCCCGGCGGACCAGATCTTCCCAGCGGTCGCGCGGCGCCCCGGCCCGGCCCAACCCGGTGTCAAGTTTGAGGTGGACCACGGCCGGACGCCCCGCCGTCCGGGCCGCCCGCGCGATCGCCTCCAAGGCCACCGCCGAGGAGACGCTGAGTTCAATGCCCTGCCCGATGCCGTCGCCAAAGTTCGCGTCCAGCTCATACAGCCAGGCCAGGATTGGCACGCCGCGCCCATCGGCGCCCAGCGCCGCGCGAACTTCCAACGCCTCGGCCAGCTGGGCGACTCCCAGATGGGTGGCCCCGGCCTGGATGGCCGCCCGCGCCACCGGCGCCGCGCCGTGGCCATAGCCGTTGGCCTTGACCACGGCCATCACCTCGGCGCCCCTGGCCGCCTCGGCCAGGCGGCGGACGTTGGCGCGGATCGCGCCCAAGTCGATGACCAGTCGGGATCGCTGCACGCACCGATCCTAACGGGCGCCGCGCCCGCCTCGCCGCCCGGGCCGCCGCGCCCGCCTCGCCCCCAGGGCGGCGCGCCCGCGTCAGCGCCTAACGGCGCAGCAACTCCGCGATGGTGTCGGGAAGGGCGTCGATTACGTCGTGGGCGGCGATCGGCTTGCCGATCGACCCGCCGGCCGGGTCGGCGCCGCAAGCCCGGACCGCGGCCTGGCCGTGGACCATCGCGCCCAGCGCCGCCAATTGGGCGGGCAGCTCCGGCACAATCGCCACCGAGTCGCCGTGCCCCGCCGCCAGCGCCCCGATCAGCCCGGTCAGCACGTCGCCGGTGCCGGCCGTGGCCAGCCAGGGCGTGCCCTCGTCTTCGACGTAGAGGGAGTCGTCCTGTCCGGCCACCACCGTGGCCGGGCCTTTCAGCAAGATTGTGCCGCCGACCAGTTCGGCGGCCAGTTTGGCGTAGGCCACCGGCTGGCGCTCGACCTGCGAGCGTTCGGTCGGCACGCCGCGGTCCGACAGCAGCGTCGCCATCTCGCCGGCGTGCGGGGTCAAGATAATCCACGGGTCGAGCCGCTTCGGCGGCTCGGGCAGCAATTGGAATCCGCCGGCGTCCAGCACCGAGGCCACCCGCTCGGCTTTGGCCCATTTCAGCGCCCGGCCGATGCGCGCGATCTGATCGTCGGCGCCGGGGGCGACGCCCGGCCCGAGCGCCCAAGCGTCGACCCGTCCGCCTCCGGGCACCACCTCGGGGCGGCGCGACAGCACCCGCTCGACCGCCCGGTCGGGTCCCAAGTAGCGAACCATGCCGACGCCGGTGGCCACCGCCGCCGCCGTGGTCAGCACCGCCGCGCCGGGATAAGTCTCAGAGCCGGCCACCACACCGAGCACGCCCCGGCTGTATTTGTGGTCGGTCCGGCGCGGCACCGGCCACAGCCCCAGCGCGTCGGCCGCCTGGAGCCGTCTGGCGGTCGGCGCGCCCGCCTCGGCCAGATAGGGCTGCAGGCCGAGGTCGATCAGTTCGATCCGCCCGAACAGTCCGGACGCCGGCGGCAGCAGCGCGGCCGGTTTGTGGGCCCCGAAGGTCACCGTGACGTCGGCCGGCAGAACTTGGCCGCCAACCGAGCCGTCGTCGACGCCGATGCCGCTGGGCAGGTCTATGGCCACCACCGTCGGCCGGGTTTGGCGGCGGTAGCGCAGCGGCGCGGCCAAGCCGGCCTCGACGATTAGCGTGGTCACCAGCGCCGCCGAATGGCCGGACAACGGCCCCCTGGAGCCTATGCCGAGCAGGGCGTCGACTATCACGTCGCAGCCGCGGGCGAACCCGGCCACTTGTTCAATCGGCGTATAGGCGCCCGGTCCGCCCTCGGCCACCGTCCGCAGGCGGCCGCCGGCCGCCTCGAAGGCGGCTCGCCCGGCGCCGTGGACGCGCCCGCCCACGGCCACAGCCGTGACGGCCACCCCGCGCGAGGCCAGCCGGGCTCCGGCGAATAGCGCGTCGCCGCCGTTGTTGCCGGTCCCGACCAGCAGCACAACCGACCCGCCGGCCGCGTTGCCGCGGCGTTTGCGCAGTTCTCGAAGGATCGCGTTGGCGGCGGCCTGGGCCGCCCGGGCCATCAATTCGCCGGCTGGCAACCGCGTCATCACGGCCCTTTCGGCGGTGTCAATTTGGGCGGCGGTGTAACTGGCGATCATCGCCTCTAAGCCTATTCGCAACCCGGCCCGAGCGGCGCCCTACCGGGGATCGAAATCGCGCGCCGGGCCGAATGGGACATCCGGCGGCCGCGGCCGGGCCGGCGCCGACCCGTCCGCGGCCGCTTCGCCGTCTCGAAGACGCCGCCAATCACTCCACTGTCACCGACTTGGCCAAGTTGCGCGGCTGGTCGACGTCCAACCCCTTGGCCCGCGCCAGGGCGCAGGCGAAGATCTGCAGCGGCACCACCGCCACCAGCGGCGCCAGCAGAGTGGGCGTTTGCGGCACCCAGAAGACCGTGTCGGCGTAATCGGCGACGACATCGTCGCCCTCTTCGGCGACCACCAGGGTGCGGGCGCCGCGGGCCCGGATCTCTTGGATATTGGACAGGACTTTGTCGTGCAGAACGTGGCGGCCGCGCGGGCTGGGCATCACGACGAAGACCGCCTGGCCCTGGTCGATCAGGGCGATCGGACCGTGTTTGAGCTCGCCGGCGGCGAAGCCCTCGGCGTGGATATAAGCCAGTTCCTTTAGTTTCAGCGCGCCTTCCATGGCCACCGGGTAGCCGACGTGGCGGCCCAGATAAAGCACCGATTCGACGTCGCGCATCTGCCGGGCGAGCGCCTGGATGGCCGCTTCGCCGTCGATCACGCGCCGCACTTTGGCGGGCATCAGGGCCAGTTCGTCCAGGACCACCCGGACCTCGTCCGGGAACATCGCGCCGCGCAGCCCGGCCAGGTAGAGCCCCAGCAAATAGGTCGCGGCGATCTGGGCCAAGAAGGCCTTGGTCGAGGCGACAGCCACCTCCGGGCCGGCGTGGGTGTAAAGGGCCGCGTCCGATTCGCGCGCGATAGTCGAGCCCATCGTGTTGACCACGGCCACCACTTTGGCCCCCTGTTCGCGGGCGTGGCGGATGGCCATGATGGTGTCCATCGTCTCGCCCGATTGGGAGATCGCCACGACCAGCGTCTTGGAGTCGACAACCGGGTCGCGGTAGCGGAA
>JAITKC010000118.1 GCA_031278665.1 Bifidobacteriaceae bacterium
CGGAGATCACCGCCCAAGGCGTGTGCTCCAGAAAGAGTTTGCCCTCGGCCGAACTGTCCGACCCGATCGGCTGCCCGGCGGCGGTGAAACCGCGCAGGTACCAGGCGCCGTCCCAGGCGACGCGGTTGGCGGCGGCGGCCGATCGCGCCGCCAAAGTCTCCAGCCGCTCGGCGTCGGCGTCGCGTCCCAGCCGGCGCGCCGCCGCCGCGAGCTCGCCCGCCGCCCACACGTGCAAGAAGGTGACCAGCACCGATTCGCCGCCGCCCAGATTCAGGCAGTCGTTCCAGTCCGCCCGCAACCCTTGAGCCAGTCCGTTGGCCCCCAAATGGGCGGCGGTGAATTCGACCGCCCGCGTCAAATGCTCGTAAACGCTGGCCGCGCCGGCGTCGGCGAAGGCGATCTGGCGGTCCAGGAAACCCAAGTCGCCGGTTTCTTTGACATAGGCCAAGACCGACGGCACCAGCCAGAGATGGTCGTCTGAACAGGCGTCCTCAAGCCCGTGTAATTGCGAGCGATTCGAGGTCGGCGCCACCGTCGGCAGTTTGACCCCGACCGGAATGTCGGGGTGGCGGTTCTCGACGAACAGGTCCGGATCGAACAGGTGCAGTCCATACCCGGCCGATAGCTGTCCGCGTAACAGTTGGTTGATCCGCCGCTCGACCGCCGCCGGATTGCTGTGCGCCACGCTCATCAGGTCTTGCGCGGTGTCGCGGTAGCCCAGCCCGGTCCGTCCGCCGACTTCGACGAAGGACGCGAACCGGGACCAGACCACGCAGGTTTCGGCCTGGTAGAGGTTCCAGTCGTTGAGTAACAGGTTCATATCGGCCGATGCCGTGCGCACCGACAGTTTCCGCCGCCGGCTTTCCCAGTGCTCGCCCAGGGCGGCGAAAGCCTGGTCGACCGCGCCGGCGGCGCCGAAGCGGTCTCGCAGCTCCGCTCCGCGCCGCCGGTCGCCGTAACCGAGCAGATAGGTCAGCCGAATCCGCTCGCCGGGGGCCAGCCGGACGGAGTGCTGCAACGCGCCGCAATGATTCTGGGTGGTCCCTTGCGAGCCGGCGCAGGCGCCGGCGGCGACCGCCGCCGGATCGGACTCCGAACCCCACGGGCCGATGAAACTTTCCCGCAGGCAGTCGAACCCGTCCGGCGGCGTCGTGGCGGTGAAGAAGTGATAAGTCCAGGGCTCGTAATAGAAGTCGTCCTGGATAATTCCGTCCGCGTAATCAGCTCCGGCGGAGTAAAGCGACATCTGGAAGTTTTGGTTGTCGATCAGCACATTGTGAAAGGACCATTCGACATACCCGAACAAGTCGAGTTCGCGGACCCGGTCGGAGTCGTTGGCGACAACCACGTCCCAGATCTCAACCGGCTCGTCGACCGGAATGAAAACAGTCTGCGACGCGGAAATCCCGCGATAACTCGACTCGAAAACCGAATACCCCAAACCGTGCCGGGCCCTGTGCCGGGCCGGCCGCGCGGCATCGTCCAACGGTTTGCCGACCGGCTGCCAGGAAACCGACCAGTAGTCGCCGTCCGCCCGGTCGCGGACGTAGACATAGTGGCCCGGCCGGTCTTTGGGAACCCCGTTCGGCCGGAACCGGGTCATCCGTCCCCGTTCGGACGAGCGATAGAACGAATAGCCGCCGGCCACTTGGTTTATGACCGTGCACATATCTTTTGAGCCGAGGTAATTGATCCAGGACCCGGGCAAATCCACCCGGTCGACCACGTATTCGTGGGCCGCCTCGTCGAAATGGCCGTAGCGCATGGCTCAGGCGCCTCGCGCCAAGCCGGTCAACGCGTCGGCGACGCGGGAGGCCAGTTCCGGGCTGGCGGCCTCGGCGAAGACGCGCAGCACCGGCTCGGTGCCGGAGAACCGGAGCAGACCCCAGGCGTCGTCCGGCAGGTGGAACTTGAAGCCGTCCGATTGGTCGAGACTGAGGACTGGCAAACCGGCCAATTCCCGCGGCGGCGCGGCGGCCAGGCGCCGGGGCACGGCCAAGCGCATTTCCGGCGTGGCCGGCAGCCCGGTTTCGACCGAGTAGAGGCGGCCGGTGATCGCCCAGACGCCGTCGAGCAACTCCGACAGCCGTCGGCCGGTGCGCGAGAGCATCTCGACCACCAGGGCGCAAGCGAAGATGCCGTCTTTGCCCAGGATGTGCCCCCGGATGGTGAGACCGCCGGAGGATTCCCCGCCAAGTAGCGCGGCGTGATCGGACATCGCCTTGGTGATGTGCTTGAACCCGACCGGCACCTCGCGCGCGGTCTCGCCGAAATGGCCGGCCAGGCGGTCCAGCAGGTGGGTGGTGGCGATATTGCGGACGACTGCGCCGCGCTCGCCCCGGACTTCGTGCAGGTACCAATAGAGCAGCGGCAGCAACTCGTTAGTCGAGACGTGGCGGCCGTCCTGGTCGACTATGGCGATCCGGTCGGCGTCGCCGTCGGTCGCCAGGCCGAGGTCATATGGCCCGGTCCGGACAAGGTCGGCCAGCGCGGTCAAGGCCTCCGGGTCGGGCGCCGGCGAGCGCCCGCCGAATAGCGGGTTGTGGCGCTCGTGGATGAAGTCGACCCGGCAGCGGGCGTCGGTCAGGATAGTCCCGAGGGTCAACTGCGAGGTCCCGTACATTGGGTCGACTAGCAGGCGCAGCGGATTGGCCCGGATCACGCCCACGTCGACGATTCGCTCGATCGCGTCGACATATTCGCCGGTCAGGTCCCGCTCGCCGGCGAATCCCGCCCGCCGCGCCGCGCCGAGATCGCATGACACGATGTCCTGGCTGGTCAGCGCGTTGGCTTCGGCTTCGTAGCGGTCGGTTTCGGCGGCCGGCGGCAGCGAACCGTCGCGGCGGAAGACTTTCAGCCCGTTCCACTGCGGCGGGTTGTGGCTGGCCGTGAAGACCAGGCCGTAATGCGCGCCGAGATATGGCGCCGCGAAGGTCACCAGCGGCGTCGGCACGTCGCCGGGCAGCACGGTGGTGGCGATGTTGTTGCCGGCGAACACCTCCGCCGCCGCCTCCACGGCCTCGCGCGACAAGAACCGCCGGTCGCCGCCGATGACGACGCCGCAGTCCTCGACGGCCTCCCGCACCATCTGGTTGGCCAGGGTCTGGCTTAGGCGCCGGACATTGTGGATCGTGAAGCCCTCGCCGATTTTGGCCCGCCAGCCGCCGGTGCCGAAGGCGATGGCGCCCGATTCGATCGCGTGTTGCGGCGCGAACAGGCGGCGCAGTTGGATGTCGGCGGCGGTCGCCAGGTCTTCGGCGGTGTTGACGTCGTGGACCTCGTCCGGGTCGATTATCTGGTACTGGCTGGTCGCCAGGCCGCGCTGGGCGGCGCCGTCGACTATTCGCTTGAGCGACCCGCGTCCGACCAATCCGCCTTCGCCGGCCCCTTTAAGGAGTTCGGCCCAGGTTTTGGCGGCGGCGACATAGGCGCCGACGTCGCCCCCGTCCAGGGTCAGGCGCGACAGGTCGGCCCGCTTGAGCCGGTGGCGGGTGATCAGGCCGCGTAGCGAAGCCGGCCGCAGCAGCGCCAGGTCGCCGGAGACGATCAGCACCGGCGTTTGGCTTGGGGCGGTGTCGCCGCGGCGCCGCCCGATGCCGTCGAGTCCGGTTCGCGCCGCGTCGGCCGGTCCCAGCGGCTCGGCCTGGTCGGCGTAATCGAAGGCCGGGCCCAAGTGGGAGCGGATGTTTTGGTCGTCGGCGGCGACCACCACGGTCACCGCGGCCGCCGGGACGACCGCGGTGGTGGCGGCGACGGCGTGGTCGATAACCCACTGATCGGCCAGGTTTCGGGTCAGCAATTGTCGCGAGCTCCACTCGCCGCCGGCCAACACTATGGCGAGCGGGTCGTCGGCGCGGGTCTGATCCGGCCGGACGGAGGAAACGGTGTCCACGATGACTCAATTCTGTGATCGGCTGCTCTTGGATGAGTTAGTTAGGAGTCTATACAAAATCCCCCGCCAGCGCGACCCGCCGGTCAACCAGCGTCTGACGCAAACCGCGGCCGCCGACGGCCCGATCATCTTCTTCGCAAACTATGATCATGCCCCTGCGGCACCCACCGCCCACGCAGACAGGCAGGTCAAACCCCGAAATCAAGTTGTGGTGCTGAGAGGATTTATCGAGCTACGTCGGGGTCTGGTCCGGCGGTTCGGCGGAGGCGGCCGGCGGCCATGGCGAGGACGCGGTCGGCGGCGGCGGCCTCGGCCGGGTCGTGGGTGACCCAAAGCGCCGGCGTGGCGGTGGCGGCCAGAATCGAGCGCAGCTGCGCGCCGAGCTCCTCCCGAAAGGCCGCGTCCAAGGCCGATAGCGGTTCGTCCAGCAACATCAGGCGCGGACCGGGGGCCAGCGCCCGCGCCAGGGCGACCCGTTGGGCCTGGCCGCCCGAAAGGGTGGCGACGTCGCGCGATTCGTAGCCGCCGAGCCCCACCAGTTCCAGCCAACCGGCCGCTTGGGCGACCCGCCTGGCCCGGCCGACTCCGGCCATCTTGAGGCCGTAGGCGACGTTGCCGCCCACATCGAGATGCGGGAACAGCTGTCCGTCTTGGAACATCAGGCCGAAGGCCCGCTTGTGGACTGGCACCCCCGCCAGGTCCGTCCCGTCCCACAAGACGCGGCCGCCGGCCAACGGCTCCAATCCGGCGATCGCCCGCAGCAGAGTCGACTTGCCGCACCCGGACGGCCCCAACAGCGCCACCACCTCGCCCGGCGCGACACTCAATCCGACGCGGTCGACCGCCACCGTCTGGCCGTAGCGCACGACCGCCGACTCGACTGACAACCCGGCCCGCGCCGCCGCTGTGTTGGCCGGGCGGCTCATCGCGTCCTCACCCGCCTTTGGCCGGGCCCGGGCGATGCCGACGGTCCGAGCGCCGCTGTGTTGGCCGGCCGGCTCATCGCGCCCTCACCCGCTTTCGGTCGGCCCGGACGATGCCGACGGTCCGAGCGCCGCTGTGTTGGCCGGGCGGCTCATCGCGCCCTCACCCGCCTTCGGTCGGCCCGGACGATGCCGACGAGCCGCGCCGCCGCTGCGTTGGCCGGCCGTGCCAGGGCGGGCGTCGCGAAACCCGGCCCGCCGGCCAGTGATTGCCCGCCGCCGGCCGGCAATTCGCCATCGCCGACTGGCGCGCCGCCGCCGGCTTGGCCCCCCGGCGGGCGCGACCGCCAGCCGGCTTCGGCCAGCGCCATGACCAGCGCGGTGATCGCGGCCAAGACCACGGCGCCGGCCAGCGCCAAACCGAAGTTGTCCGCCCCCGGCCGGCTCAGAAGCTTGTAGACGGCGACCGGCAGCGTGGTCGTGTCCGGGCGGGCGAGGAACGACGTCGCGCCGAACTCGCCGACCGAGACCGCGAAAGCGTAGGCCGCCGCCACGGCGACGGCCCGCCGGACCATGGCCGCCTCGACCCCGGCGAAGACCCGCCAAGGCGGCGCCCCGAGGATCGCCGCCGCCTGGCGCAGACGCGGGTCGATCGACCGCAGCGCCGGCAGGACGGCTCGGACCACCAGGGGCAACGCGACCAGCGCCTGGGCCAGCGGGATCAGCCAAAACGACGTCCGCAGATTCAACGGCGCCCGGTTGAGCGTGATCAGGAAACCGAAGCCGACGGTCACCGCGGACACGCCCAGAGGCGCCATCACCGCCGAGTCGAACAACCCTTGGGCGCGGCGCGCCCAAACCGCCCCCGGCCGGCGCGACATCACCGCCGCCACCGCCAAACCCAGGGCCAACGCCATCGTGCCGGCGACTAACGCGATCAGAACCGAACGTCCGGCCGCCTCGGCCAGCGAATAGGGCAGCCCGGACCGGCCGGGGTCGCCGAGGGCCAGATAGT
>JAITKC010000348.1 GCA_031278665.1 Bifidobacteriaceae bacterium
CCCACGGCAAGACCACCACCTCGGCCATGATCGTGACGGCGCTGGAGGCGGCCGGGTTCGAGCCGTCTTACGCGATCGGCTCGGAGTTGACCGGGCGGGGGTCGGGCGCCCGGCTCGGCGGCGACATCTGGGTGATCGAGGCCGACGAATCCGACGGCTCCTTCCTCAACTATTCGCCCGAATTGGCGGTGGTCACCAATATCGAGTTCGACCACGCCGACTTTTACCCCGACCCCGAAGCCTATTTCGAGGCTTTCGCGGCCTTCGCCGGGCGAATCCGCCCGTCCGGCCGGTTGATCGCCTGCGCCGCCGACAAAGGCGCCGACGCCCTGATGGAAAGGCTGCGCGCGGCGCCGTCCGGACCGGCCGTCACCGCCTACGGCGCCGCCGGCGGCTGGCGCGACTTGGGTCTGGCCGGCGACCACCTGGCGCTCAACGCCGAGGCGGCCGGACTGGCCGCCCAAGCCTTCGGGGCCGATCCGGCCCTGGTCAGGGCCGGTTTGGCGGCCTTCGCCGGCGCCGCCCGCCGCTTCGAACCGCGCGGCCGAGCCGGCGGCGTGGCGGTGTATGACGACTACGCCCATCATCCGACTGAGATCGCCGCCACCTTGGCGGCCGCCCGCCGGCTGGCCGGGACGTCCGGCCGGTTGCTGGTGGTCTTCCAGCCCCACCTCTACTCGCGGACCAAACAATTCGCCGCCGCCTTCGGCCGGGCGCTCGGCGCGGCCGACCGGGTTTGGCTGTTGGACGTCTACGGCGCCCGCGAGGCGCCGATGGCCGGCGTCGACTCCGGTCTGATCGCCTCGGCTATGCCGGGCGGGGCGGCGGCCCTGGCGCGCGACCGCGCCGCCGTGCCGCCCGCGGTGGCCGCCGCCGCCCGGCCCGGCGACATCGTGCTCACCATGGGCGCCGGCGACGTGACCGAATTGGGGCCGGCGATCGTGGCCGAACTGGAGGCTCGCGGCTGATGGGCGTGGGGTCTTGGCTGGGCTTCGGCCGGCCGGCCGGTGGCGGGCCGACAGCCTTGGCGAGCGCCGTCGGGCGACCCGGGCGCCCGGCCGATGCGGCGGCCAGGCGCGCCCGCGACGCCTTCCGGGCGCGCCGCCGGGCCGCCCGCTGGGCGGCGACGGCCCGCCTGGCCCGATGGTTGATCCCGGCGGCGGTCGCGGCCGGGGCGGCGGCGGTGCTCTGGTTCTCGCCGGTTTTCGCCGTCCGGGCCGGCGACATCGAGGTCAGCGGCCTGGGCGGCTGGATTGATCGCGGCCAGGTCTCCGAGGCGCTGGCCAAGGATGTCGGCGTGCCGCTGATCCGGCTCGACTTGAACGAAACCGAACGGCGGTTGACCGCCCTGGCGCCGGTCAAGCGGGCGAGAGTGACGCGGGCCTGGCCGACTGGGCTGAATGTGGTGCTGGAGGCGCGCCAACCGGCCGCCGCCGTGCCGGAGGGGGAGTCCTATCTGCTGCTCGACGCCGAAGCCCACCCGGTCGCCCAAGTCGACCAGCCGCCGGAGGGCTTGCCGGTCATCGCCGTTCCGGTGACCGACGGCAATCGCCGGACCGTCGAATCGGTGCTGGCGGTGGCCGCCGCGCTGCCGGAATGGCTGGTCGCGCGGGTCGCGACGATCGGCGCCGACACCGAGGACACCGTCACCATGACTCTGACCGACGGTGTCCAAGTGCTCTGGGGCGACTCGTCGCTGACGGCGTTGAAGGCCGCCGCCGTCGAGATCCTCCTGAAAGAGCCCGCCGTCCAGTCGATCGACGTGACCGCCCCGGAGTTCCCGGTGGTCCGCTGACCCGGCCCGGCAGGACAGCGAGGGCCGCGCCCGCGAGCGGATAGACTGGGCGGGCCTTAGGCGCCGAGGGCTCTGCCGGAGGCGTCAGCCAGCCGTTCCCAGGAGATAAGTGAAGTGAAGAGCGCCGTCGAATCGCTTGACCCGACCAAAGTCAAGCTGACCGTCGAAATCGAACCGGAGGACCTCAAACCCGCGTTGGCGCGGGCCTACAAGGAGATCGCCGGACAAATCTCGGTCCCCGGATTCAGGCCGGGCAAGGTGCCGGCCGTCATCATCGACCGGCGGATCGGCCGGGGGGCGGTGATCGAACAGGCCATCAACGACTCGATGACCCAGTGGTACCGCGAGGCGCTGAAAGAACACGAGCTCAAGCCGATGGCCCAGGCCCAAGTCGACCTCAGCCGGCGGCCGGACCCGGCGGCGGCGGAACCGGACTTCGAGTTCACCGCGACAGTCGAAATCCGTCCCGAGGTCGTCATCCCCGACCTGGCCAAAGTCAAAATCCAGGTTGGTCCGGCGAACGCCGGCGAGGCCGAAGTCGACCAGCTGGTCGACTCCCTGCGCGAACGTTTCGCCTCGCTCAGAACTGTCGACCGCCCGGCCAAAGACGGCGATTTCGTGAGCATCGACCTGAAAGCCGAAATCGACGGCGAGGAGATCGATTCGGTGTCCGGCATCTCCTACCAGCTCGGGGCCGGCAATATGCTGGACGGCCTGGACGAGGCGCTCGACGGCCTGTCGGCCGAGGAGGTCACAACTTTCGACTCGCCGTTGGCCGGCGGGCCGCGGGCCGGCGAACAAGCTTTGGTGACGGTCAAACTGGGCGGCGTCAAGGAGCGCGAACTGCCGCCGGCCGATGACGAGTTCGCGGAGTTGGCCAGCGAGTTCGACACCATCGCGGAGTTGCGCGACAGTTTGCGGCGGACCGCCGACCGCCAAGCCGAACGCGATCAGATCGTCGAGGCCCAGGACAAACTGATCGACCACTTGCTCGAGACCCTCGACTTCGCGGCGCCGGCCGGCGTGGTCCAATCCGACGCCGAGGCCCGCCTTGAGCGCGACGGCAAACCGAAAGACGACGAGGCGGAGCTGGAGCGGTACAAAGCCGATTCGGCCAAGGCCATCCGGACCGAGTTGCTGATGGACGCGCTGGTGGCCCATCTGCAGGTCAAAGCCGACCAGACCGAGTTGATCAGGTTCATGGCGCCGATGGCGCTGCGTTACGGGTTGGAGCCGGCCGATTTCGTTCGCGCCGCGGTCGAATCCGGCGAACTGCCTCATTTCTACGCCGAGTTGACTCGCAACAAGGCCGCCGTCGAAGCGCTCAAGGCGATCACCGTCGAAGACGCCGAAGGCCAGATCGTCGACGTCAAGTCGCGCCTGGCCGCGCCGGCGGCCGATCCGGTCGCCGACCAACTGGCCGAAGACCTGGCCGGGCGCGACGGCGACCTGGCGGTGGACGGCGACATCGCCGCCGACGCCCTGATCGAAGAGGTCGACATCGACCTCGAAAGCCTCGCCCTGGGCGACGAGGAGCCCTGACCGCCAGGCCAAACCGGCGGCGTCGGCTCGACGACCCGGCCAACGCGGTCCGGCCCGCCGGAGCCTGTTTTCGCTAGAGAGATAAGGATGAAGATGTCCAAAGAACTCACTTTCGCCTCGTTCGACGGCACCGAGCTGTTCGCCAATCTGGAGATCCCGACCGATCCGAAGGCGCTGATCGTGATAGTCCACGGACTGTGCGAACATCAGGGGCGCTACGACTACCTGGCGGCGCGGCTGGCCGCCCAGGGCTACGCGGTCTTTCGGTTCGACCACCGGGGCCACGGCCGGTCCAAAGGCGAGCGGGTGTACTACTCCGATTTCAACCAGATCGTCGACGACACCAACGCCGCCTTCGACCGCGCACGCCTTGAGGCGCCGTCGTTGCCCGCTTTTCTGATCGGTCACTCGATGGGCGGTTACGCGGCCGCGTTGTTCGGCACCAAATACCCCGACAAAGCCGCCGGGATAATCCTGTCCGGGGCTCTGACCCGGTACAACAACCCGTTGATGGGGCCGCTTCCGTTCGCCGGCGACCCGCACGCCTATCTGCCCAACGAACTCGGCGCGGGGGTCTGCTCCGACCCGGCCGTGGTCGAGGCCTACGCCGCCGATCCGTATGTTGAGAAGTCGATCTCGATCGGCCTCTGCAATTCGTTCGCCGGCGGCCTCGAATACCTCAAGGCGAACCCCGGCGCGTTCACGGCGCCGGCGCTGATCTTGCACGGCGGCCTCGACGGGCTGGTCTGCGAACTCGACTCACGCGAGTTCTTCGGCGACATCGCCTCGACCGACAAGTCGCTGCGGATCTATGCCGGCCTGATGCACGAGGTCTTCAACGAACCGCGCAAGGACCAGGTCATAGCCGACGTGCTGGAGTGGTTGGGGGCCCGCGTCTAAGGCGGCGGACCCGGCCCGGCGGCATCGTCCAAAGTTCCGGCGGCCAACCTTCCACGCCTGTAGCGAAACCGGGCCGCCCCGGCGCGCGGGCGGGCCCGATCGGCGTTAGGGTCGATGGGAAAGCACCATCGACACTCAGGAGTCCGCCATGAGCTTGGAACCCCCCGTGCTGGCCGCGCCCGACGGCCCGGGCATGGGTCTGAACGACTCGATCTTCAATCGGCTGCTGAAAGAGCGCATCATCTGGCTCGGCAGCGAAGTCCGCGAGGAGAACGCCAATGTCATCTGCGCCCAGATGATGCTGCTCGCGGCGGAGGACCCCGAGCGCGACATTTATCTTTACATCAACTCGCCGGGCGGGTCGATCACCGCCGGCATGGCGATCTACGACACCATGCAGTACGTCAAACCGGACGTGTCGACCGTGGCCATGGGCATGGCGGCGTCGATGGGCCAGTTCTTGCTGTCCTCGGGCGCCAAGGGCAAACGGTTCGCCACGCCGCACGCCCGGGTGATGATGCATCAGCCGTCTGGCGGGATAGGCGGCACCGCCACCGACATCAGGATCAACGCCGAACTGATTCTGCACATGAAACGCCAATTGGCGGAGTTGATCGCGGAGCAGACCGGCAAGACGGTCGAGCAGATCAACCGCGACTCCGACCGCGACCGCTGGTTCACCGCCGAGGAGGCCCTGGACTACGGCTTCATCGACAAGGTGGTCACCCATGAGTCGGTGGTCCGCCCGGCCAAACGGAAGGCATGAGGACATGACGATCGACCCGCGCTCAACTTACGGCGCCCTTGCCCCGCTGGCCTTGGCCCCGTCGTCCTTCGGGGGCGTGGCGACCGGGCCGCGCTCGCGCTACGTCCTGCCGTCCTTCGAGGAGCGCACGCCTTACGGCTTCAAGCGCCAGGACCCCTATGCCAAACTGTTCGAGGACCGGATCGTCTTCCTCGGCGTCCAGATCGACGACGCCTCGGCCGACGACATCATGGCCCAGCTGTTGGTGCTGGAGTCGCAGGACCCGAACCGCGACATCACCATGTACATCAACTCGCCCGGCGGCTCGATCACGGCCTTGACCGCGATCTACGACACTATGCAGTACATCACGCCGCGCATCCAGACGGTCTGTCTGGGCCAGGCCGCCTCCGCGGCGGCGGTGGTGCTGGCGGCGGGCACGCCGGGGCTCCGCTTGGCTTTGCCGAACGCCCGCGTGTTGATCCACCAGCCGGCTTTTGAGGGCGGCGCCTACGCCCAGGCCAGCGACATCGAAATCCAGGCCAACGAGATCCTGCGTATCCGCCAATGGCTCGAGGACACCATCGCCAAACATTCCAACCGCACCCCCGAACAGGTCCGCGACGACATCGAGCGGGACAAGATTCTGACCGCCGAACAGGCG
>JAITKC010000086.1 GCA_031278665.1 Bifidobacteriaceae bacterium
GACCCAGCGGCATCGGACAAACCGGCCGGACCGGCCGAATACGCCGAGGCGGACAAACCGGCCGGACCGGACCCGGCGGCATCGGACAAACCGGGCAAACCGGGCGCGCCGGCCGGCCGAAACACCGAGGCCGGGCCGGTGGTTCCCTGGCAGCCGCCCAACGCGTTCGGCGCCAAGACGAAGTACTTGTCGGTGTCGACCGGCGCGCCCGGGCCGATCAAATCGGTCCACCAACCGGCCGTCGGATGGCCCGGGCCGGCCGGTCCGCGAATGTGCGAGTCGCCGGTCAGGGCGTGGAGCACCAGCACCGCGTTGTCGCCGGCGGCGTTGAGCCTCCCCCAGGTCTCATAGGCGACGGTGACGTCGATCAGGCCGCCGCGTTCCGGCGCGAACGGGCCGATCCGGTGGAACTGGCGGCGTCCCACCGGATCGCCTTCGAGCCAAGCTCCCGTGACGGGCACCAACTGGCCCGGTTCGGGGGCGCGCCCCTCAAACCCGGGACCCGATGCGCCCGCGCCCGTCACGGTCGCGCTCACAATCCGTCGGCCGGCGACGACCCCGCGGCCTCGCGCGCGGCCGCGAAGCCCAGTTCCAAGTCGGCCAAGATGTCGTCGATTCCCTCCAGGCCGACGGCCAGGCGGACCAGTCCGGGGGTGACCGCCGAAAGGGCCTGCTGTTCGGGGCTGAGCTGCGAATGAGTGGTCGAGGCGGGATGGATGACCAAAGACCGCACGTCGCCGATATTAGCCACATTCGAATGCAACTTAAGCGCCGAAGCGAAGGCCTGGCCCGCCGCCGTGCCGCCGGCCAACTCGAACGCCAGCACCGCGCCCGGCCCCCTGGGCGAGTACTTCTTGGCCAGGGCGTGGTAAGGGCTGGATTCGAGTCCGGCGTAGTGGACTTGGACCACGTCGTCGCGCGCGTCAAGCCACCGGGCCACGCGCAGGGCGTTGTCGACGTGCCGTTCGACCCGCAGCGACAGCGTTTCGATCCCCTGGGCCAGTAAGAAGGCGTTGAACGGCGAAATCGCCGGCCCGATGTCGCGCAGTAGTTGGGCGCGGACCTTCAGTATGTAGGAGAGGTTGACGCCGAAGACCCCGTCGGGGCCGAAGACCTCGCCGAAGACCAGACCGTTGTAGGCCGGGTCGGGGGTGGTGAAACCGGGGAACTTGCCGCCGACGGCGTAGTCGAAGCGCCCGGCGTCGACAATCGCCCCGCCAATCGAGTTGCCGTGGCCGCCCAGGTATTTGGTGGCCGAGTGGATCACCACGTCCGCCCCCCAATCGATCGGTTTGATCAGGTAGGGCGTGGCCACCGTGTTGTCGACCAGCAGCGGCAGGCCGGCGGCGTGGGCGACGGCCGCCACGCCTTCGATGTCGAGCACGTCGGTCTTCGGGTTGGGAATCGTCTCGCCGAATAACGCCTTGGTGTTGGGCCGGATGGCGCGGCGCCATTCGTCCAGGTCGGTCGGGTCGTCCACGAAGGTGACCGTGATCCCGAAACGCGGCAGGGTGTTCGAGAACAGCGAATAGGTGCCGCCGTACAAAGACGCCGCCGAGACAATGTGATCGCCGGTTCCAGCGATATTCAAGATCGCCAGCGTGGTGGCGCTGGCGCCGGAGGCGGTCAATAATCCGCCGGCCCCGCCTTCAAGAGCGGCGATGCGGTTCTCGACGACTTCCTGGGTGGGGTTGGTCAGCCGGGTGTAGATCGGGCCCAGTTCCTGCAGCGCGAAACGGGCGGCGGCGGTCTTGGCCGACGGGAAAACATATGAGGTGGTCTGGAAGATCGGCAGGGCGCGCGCGCCGGTGCCTGGGTCGGGCGCCTGCCCGGCGTGAATTTGTTTGGTCTCAAAGGACCAGTCCTGGGTCATAGCTGTCTCCTACGCGCGTGGTTGTGGGTTTGGGGCCAATTGGATGGACCGCGCACGGTCGGAGCAAGGCGGGCGCGCCGTAACCGCAATCGGTTGTTTCGGCGGCGGGGCCCAGCGCCCAGATAAAGGCAAGTCGAACGTGCGCTGGAGCTTCAGCAACACATTCGACGGGTTTGCATTGGGCCAGACTAGGCCGTCTCGCGCCGCCTTGGAAAGTCGCGCCCAAATAGTGAGACGCCGGGCGGCTGCGGCCGCCGGTCGGGGGCGAGCGGCGCCGTCGGCCCAAAAGGTCCCTGGCCAACCATAGGACAATGGCTTTGTGGCGATCAGCCGGCCCCGCCCAATCGAAGGCCGACACCGCCCAGGCCCTGATGAACAAGGAGGTCCAAATGGCAGAACTGAAAGTCGGCGACAAAGCCCCCGACTTCACCCTCGAAACCGATGACGGCAGACCGCTCACACTGTCGGCCCTGGAAGGCCGCAAGGTCATAATGTACGCCTATCCGGCCGCTTTCACCCCTGGCTGCTCGCTTGAGGCGCAGGATTTCCGGGACGCCAACGCGGCCTTCGACCAGGCCGGTTACACAATTCTGGGCATCTCGCCTGACACAGTGGACAAGAACGCCGACTTCTCGCAGAAAATGAAACTGCCGTTCAGATTGGTCTCCGACCCCGACCACAAGGTCCTCGAGGCCTATGGCGCATGGGGCGAGAGGGAGGCTTTCGGGCGCCTGACCACAGGCG
>JAITKC010000335.1 GCA_031278665.1 Bifidobacteriaceae bacterium
CGGCTTGAAGCGCGCTGCCGGTGCTCAGCGCGTAGACCTGGACCGCCTGGGTGAATCCGCAGGGCAGAAAGAACGTGGCCGCGCCGAGCGCCAGGGTGGTCGAGTCGCGGTAGGCGCGCGATCCCTCGGCCCGGCCGAGCCAGCCCGCCCAGGCGCCCGGCAGGGTAAACGCGCGGCGGCTCAGCCGGGGGGACAGCCCGGTCAGCTTCAAGCCGAGCAGGCCCATCACGGCCGCGACCGCGATCATCGCCAGGGCCAGCAGGTGGACATTGAGTTCGACCGCCCCGCCGATGCCGCCGAGGACCGCTCCCAGCGCCCCGAAGCCGGCGATCCGGCCGAGGTTGAACATCAACTGCGGGCGCAGCCGCCGGCCCGCCCCGAGGTCGGGGTTGGCCTTGGCGAAGCGCGCCGAAACTGACAGCACCAGGCCGCCGACCAGCGCCATACAGGTCGAGACCGAGGCCACCACGCCCAGCGCCCAGATCAGCGCCAGGGTCGCCGGGCCGGGCACGGCCGTGGGCGACAAGCGGTCTGTCAGCGCTCCGATGTCGAGAAACGACGCCGCCCAAGCCGCCAACGCGACTGCGGCGGCCGCCACCAGGACGTCGCGCCAAACGGCGCGGTCGCGGGTCAGGGCGGGCAGGGCGCTCGCCTCGACCCTGTAGCCGGCGTCCGCGATGGCGGCGTCGAGCAGCTCCGGGTCGACCGGCCGGGTTGACACTATGACGGCCCGGCCCTTGGCGAGCGAGACTTTGGCGCCTTCGACCCCGGGCACGCCGGCGAGTAACTTGGCCACCCGCGTCTCGCAGGCCTTGCAGGTCATGCCCGCGATGGGAACCACCAGGCGGATGTCCGCGCCGGCGCCGGCCGGCGCGTTGGATGGGGACATGGCCACCAGGTTAGCGGAGGCGGTCAGCGACAGACCCGGCCAAGGCGCCCTTTGATGATCGAACTGCCGACCGCCGGGCGGGCCGTAACAGGACGTTCAACTGGGACGGGCCGGGCTGACACGACCGCAATAACTGGTTCACTGATGGGAAACGTCCGGCCGGTCTGATTAACCGAAGCACTACCTCTGCGGAGCGAACCCCAGCGGTCAAAGCAATCAAGTCAGCCTGCCGAAGGAGGCCCCATGCCGGCCCTATTGACACTGTCCAACTATGTGGACGGCGCGGCCCGCCCGGCCGCGCGCCAAGCCGACATCATCGCGCCGGCGACCGGCGAAGTGTACGCCCAGGCGCCGGTCACGGGCGCGGCCGAAGTCGAGGCCGCCTTGGGCGCGGCCAAGCGGGCGTTCGCGACTTGGAAAAAGACCACGCCGGCCGAACGCCAGATGGCGTTGCTGAAAATCGCCGACGCCCTGGAAAAGCGAGCCGAGGAGTTCAACCGGGCCGAATGCCGCGACACCGGCAAGCCGCTGGCCGTCACCCGGACCGAGGAGTTGCCGATCTGCGTCGACCATCTGCGCTTCTTCGCCGGCGCCGCCCGGATCCTCGACGGCTTGGCCTCCGGCGAGTACATGGGCGGCTTCAACTCCGTCGTCCGGCGCGAGCCGGTCGGGGTCTGCGCCCAGGTCACGCCCTGGAACTACCCGCTTTGCATGGCGATCTGGAAGATCGGGCCGGCTTTGGCGGCCGGCAACACGGTGGTTCTCAAACCATCCGACTCGACACCGGCGACAACTGTCATGTTGGCCGAACTGGCCGGCGAGTTCCTCCCGCCCGGCGTCTTCAACGTGGTCTGCGGCGACCGCGACACCGGCCGCGCCCTGGTCGGCTCCCCGATCGCCGACATGGTGGCGATCACCGGTTCGGAGCGGGCGGGCGCCGAGGTCGCGGCCGCGGCGGCGGCCGGCGTCAAACGGGTCCACCTGGAATTGGGCGGCAAGGCCCCGGCCGTCGTCTTCGCCGACGCCGACCTGGCGGCGGCCGCCGCCGGGATCGCCACCGGCGCGTTCTTCAACGCCGGCCAGGACTGCACCGCCGCCGCCCGCGCTCTGGTCGAAGAGTCGGTGGCGGACGAGTTCAGCCGCCTGTTGGTCGAAGCGGCCAGGGGCCAACGGGTCGGCGCCCCGGAGGAGGACGTCGACTTCGGCGCCATCTCGTCGCAAGCCCAACTCGACAAAGTGCTCGGCTTCATCGAGCGGCTGCCGGCCCACGCCCGGGTGTTGACCGGCGGGCGGCGGATCGACCGCCCCGGCTATTTCATGGAGCCGACTGTGATAGCCGGACTCGGGCAAACCGACGAGGCCGTCCAGCAGGAGATTTTCGGCCCGGTCATCACGATTCAGACTTTCGCCGACGATGCCGCCGCGCTCAGTTTGGCGAACGGCGTGCGTTACGGTCTCGGCTCCTCGGTTTGGACGGCCAACCACGCCCGCGCCCTGCGGGTGTCGCGCGACCTTGACTTCGGGGTGGTTTGGGTCAACACGCACATACCGTTCCTCTCGGAGATGCCGCATGGCGGCTTCAAACACTCCGGCTACGGCAAGGACCTGTCCGTCTACGGCCTGGAGGAGTACACCCGCGTCAAACACGTCATGTCCAATCTGGAGGAGGGCTGAGCGATGGCCGCCGTCGACTTGGGTAACCCGGCCGCGCCGAGGTCCGTCGACCGGGCGCCGGCCGGGCCGGTTGGCGGCGAACTGGCGCCCGGCGCCGGCAAACCGGCTAAACCGGGTCCGGCCGGCGAGGCCGGGCTTTCGGTGACCGGCGCCCACAAGACTTTCCGTTCGGCCGAGGGCGGCGAGGTCCACGCCCTCGACGGCGTCAGTTTGGACGTCGCCTTGGGCGAGTTCTACGTCCTGTTGGGGCCGTCGGGTTGCGGCAAGACCACTTTGCTGCGCGCCATCGCCGGCTTGGAGCCGCTGGACGGCGGCGAAATCTACTTGGGCGACGAACGGATCGACCTGCTGGCCCCGCACAAGCGTCCCGACAACACCGTCTTCCAGAGCTACGCCCTGTTCCCGCACTTGAGCGTGTGGGAAAACATCGCCTTCGGCCTGAAGATGGAGAAACTGCCGAAGGCGGCCATCGCCGCGCGGGTCGAGGCGATGCTGGCCCTGGTCCACCTCTCCGAGGTGCCGAGCCGGCGTCCGTCGCAGTTGTCCGGCGGCCAACAGCAGCGAGTCGCGTTGGCGCGGGCGCTGGCCAAACAACCGGCGGTGTTGCTGTTGGACGAGCCGCTGTCGGCGCTTGATCTGAAACTCCGCCGGGGCATGCAGGGCGAACTCAAACGGATCCAGCGGGAGACCGGAATCACCTTCGTCTTCGTCACCCACGACCAAGAGGAGGCCTTGTCGATGGGCGACCGCATAGCGGTCTTCAAAGACGGCCGCCCGGCTCAGATCGGAACTCCGGAAGACATTTACGAGCGGCCGGTCTCGCGTTTCGTGGCCGACTTCATCGGCGACACGAATTTCCTCGAAACCGAACTGACCGTCCGGGCGGACGGCCTGGTCGGAGCGATCGGCGGGTTGGCCGTGCCGGTCGGCTCGCCCGGCGCCGGCGCCGCCGGACCGGCCACATTGGCGATCCGCCCGGAGAATATCGTTCTGACCGACCCGGCCGAGGCCGAACTGCGCGGTCGGCTGGTCGAGCTCACCTATATGGGCACCGACCTGCGCTGCGCCGTCGAATTGCCGGACGGCCAGCGGCTGAGGGTGCGCGTGCCGCCGCCATTCGGCGGCGGCCACCTCGCCCCGGGCGGCGAAGTCGGCGTGGTCGTCGCTCCCGGCCTGGCCAAGGTGGTGGTCGATTCATGACCGGGCCGGTCTCAGCCGGCGGCGGGGCCAAGCGCGGTCTCGGTCGGCTGCGCCGCCGCCCAGGCGGGCGGCGGGGTCCGGTCAGGCCGGGCCAACTCGGGGTCGCGTTCGCCACCCCGGCGATTCTGGTCGGCCTGGTGTTCACGCTCGGCCCGGTGATCGTCATCGCCGTCTTCTCCTTCTTGTCCCAGCCGGAGACCGGCGGGGGAGTGGTCTACCAATTCTCGGCCGAGGCTTACCGGCATTTCCTGTTCCAGGAGGATTTTGTCGGCAACACCAACTTGGATTTGCGCTACTTGCGATCTTTCGGGTTGTCGGCCTTTCAGGCGCTCGCCACCACGGCGGTCTGCATCGGCCTGGCCTTTCCCATCGCGCTTTGGATGACAACTAAGACGTCGCGGGTCCAAAACTTGTTGGTCCTGGTGGTGACAATTCCGTTCTGGACAAACCTGCTGGTTCGGACCTATGCCTGGATTCTGCTGCTATCCGACAGGGGCGCCGCCAACGCGGTCCTGGAGGCGGTCGGCCTGGCGCCGCGGCAACTGCTGTACAACTCCGGGGCCACTCTGGTCGGCCTGATCTACACCTTCCTGCCTTTCGCGATTCTGCCGATTTACTCGGCCCTGGCCGGTTTCGACTTCTCCCTCGCCGAGGCCGCCTACGATCTGGGCGCGCGCAAGTCGGGAGTTATCCGGCGGGTCATTTGGCCGGCCGCCGCCGGCGGGGTGATGTCCGCTGTGGCGCTGTGTTTTGTGCCGGCCTTCGGCGCGTTCGTCCAACCGGTGCTATTGGGCGGCGGCAAGGTCCTGATGGTCGGCAACTTGATCGCCGCGCAGTACGGCGAGGCCCGCAACTGGCCGTTCGGCGCCGCCCTGTCGGTCATCATCCTGGTCCTCACCCTGCTGGGCGCGTTCGCGCTGTTGCGCCTGGCCAAGCGCTCGTCGCAGAAAGTGAGTCTGGCGATATGACGATCCTTGAAGCCCAGCCGGCCCCGGGGGGCGCGGCGGACGCGATCGGGGCCGAGCCGCAGGAGGGGCGCCGGCCCCGGCTGATGCGCGGCTCGATCCCGCACTCGTTGATGCTCAACCGCTTTCCCGGATTGGGAACTATCTCGCTGGTGTCGCTGGCCTTCTTGTACGTGCCGATGCTGATCGTCATGGCGTTCTCGTTCAACGGCGGCAACCAGGCGCTGATTTGGCAGGGATTCTCGCTGCGCTGGTACGCGCGGGTTTTCACGGACGCCTCGATCATCTCCGCCACCAAGGTGTCTTTGCAGGTGGCGGCCATAGCGACGGTCGCCTCGACAGTGCTGGCGGTGCTCTACGTCTTGGCCATGGACCGGCTCTCGCGGGCCGGTTCGGCTATCTCGACCACCATCTTGGCGGCGCCGATCGTGGTGCCGGAGGTCGTCATGGGCGTCGCGACGCTGGCTTTCATCAGATTGATCGGTTTGGCGCCGGGGTTCGTCCCGTTGGTGTTGGCCCACACCTCGTTCTGCGTGCCGTTCGCGATGATGAACATTCGCGCCTGCTATGCCGGGTTGAACCCGGCCTATTTCGAGTCGGCGGCGGATCTCGGCGCGACGCACTGGACTGTCATCCGGCGGATCATGCTGCCGCTGTTGATGCCGGGGATCATCTCCGGCGCGTTACTGGCCTTCGTCGTCTCAATGGACGACTTCATGATTTCCAACTTCCTGGCCTCGGCCGGGAGCACCACTTTGCCGATCTACATCTTCGGCCTGATTCGGAAAGGAGTTAACCCGTCGGTCAACGTGGTGGCGACGCTGCTGCTGATTCTGGCGGTGGTGGTGACCACCGCCACGACCCTGCTGACCCGCCGGCAAGCCAAGAAATGACCGGTCGGCCCGGCGCCGCCCGAGCCCGCGATTTCACAAGGCCCCACGTCCGCCCCTCGACCACCGTTTGACTATGCGATGACACTCGATCACCACGAAGGAAAGGCAGAACCGATGAAACGGAACCAGCAACCGCCGCGCGACCGCTTTGCGTCCGCCGTCAGGCGCCGCCGATGCCGCCGGGCCGCCAGTCCCAGGGCCGCCGCCGCGCTGGCGCTCGCCTTGGCGGCCGGCCTGACCGCCTGCGGCGGCGGCGTCGGCGACACTGTCGCCGCGGATCCGGAAGCCTCCGGCGGCGGCGAGTTCACGCCCGCCACCAGCGGCCGGGTGACCATTTACACCTGGGCGGACTACTTCCCGGTCGAAGAGTTGACCCGTTTCACCGAAGAGACCGGAATCGAGGCCACAATCGACTTCTTCGCCTCGAACGAGGAGTTGTTGACCAAACTCGAGGCCACCGGCGGGACCGGTTACGACGTGGTGGTGCCGAGCGACTACGCGGTCGAGATGATGATCGAGCGCGGCCTGGCTTTGAAAATCGACGTCATGGAGCTGCCCAACGCCGTCAACATCTCGGAACGGGCGCTGAGCCCGTATTACGACCCGAAGCGGGAGTATTCGGCCCCGTTCATGTACGGCACCACCGGCTACGCCTATAACGCCGCCCTGCTGGCCGAGGGCCAGGAGCCGCCCAAGTCTTGGCTGGACTTCTTCACCTGGGAGGAGCCCTACGCCGGCAAGATCGGGATGCTGAACGACGAGTTCGACGGCGTCAACGCGGCGCTGCGGGCGGTCGAGGCCGAGCCGTGCACCACCGACCCGGCCAAACTCCAAGAGGCCCTCGACCTCTTATTGGACTTCAAGACCAGAGTCAACACCATCAGTTCCGATGCCGTCCCCGACCGGTTGGGGACCGGCCAGAATTCGATGGCCATGATCTGGAATGGCGACACCCACCGCGCCTGGGTGATCGACGAAAACATCGCCTATGTCTACCCGACCGAAGGCGTCTCGATCTTCGAGGACAACTGGGTGGTGCCGTCCGGCGCCGAAAACGTCCAGCAGGCGCGCACTTTCATCAACTGGATGCTGGACCCGAAGAACGCCGCCGAGGCGGCCAACTACGTCGGCTTCAACGCCCACATCGACGGCGTCTTCGAATACCTCGAGCCGTCGATGCAGTCCGACCCGGCGGTCGTTCCGCCTGAGGACGCGCCAATGGAACTGGTCCAGGCGTGCGACAACGAAACTATGAACAAGTACTCGCAGATTTGGGAGAGCTTCCGCCAATGAATACCTTTTCGACCCCTCGTAAACTACGTTTGACCTGCGCATTTGGCGCTCTGATCATGGCCGTCGGCGGACTTGGGGCATGTGGCGGAGGCCTGGGCGACGGCTCCGACTCGCCGGCCGCCGGCTCGGCCGCCGTCTTCAAAGAGGCGACTTCCGGCGAATTGGCCATCTACACCTGGTCCGACTACTTCCCGGTCGATTTGGCGGCCAAGTTCGAAGACGAGACGGGCATCAAGGTGACCCTGGACTACTACGAGAACAACGAGGCCATGATGACCAAGATCGAGGCCTCCGGCGGCGGGGGCTACGACATCGTGGTGCCCAGCGACTACGCCGTGGACTTGATGATCGAGCGCGGTCAACTCCTCCAAATCAACGCCCTCGACTTGCCGAACGGCCTAAATATCCTGCCCGAGTTCCGCGAGGTCTATTACGATCCGGGCCGCAAGTATTCGGTTCCGTATCTGTACGGCACCACCGGCTACGCCTACGACTCCTCGCTTCTGGCCGAGGGCCAGGCCCCGCCGGCCACTTGGATGGACTATTTCACGATCGGCGAGCCCTTCGCCGGCAAAGTCGGCATAATGAACGACCAAGTCGAGTCGGTCAACGCGGCTCTGCGGGCGGTCGGCGCCGAACCCTGCACGGATGACCCCGAGGAGTTGCAAGCCGCCTCCGACCTGCTGGAGGGATTCAAAGACAAGGTTTTGACGATCAGCTCCGACGGAATCTTGGACCGCTTGGGGACCGGCGACAATTCGATGGCGATGATCTGGAATGGGGCGTCGCACCGGGCCGCCATGACCAACCCGAATGTGGTCTTCGTCTACGCCACCGAGGGCCTGGGTTCTTTCCAGGACAACTGGGCGGTCACCGCCGGCGCCAAGAACGTCGACCAGGCGCTGACTTTCATCAATTGGATGCTGGTGCCCAAGAACGCCGCCGTGGCGGCCAATTACCAGGGCTACAACGCCGGCATCGAGGGCGTCAGCGAACTGCTGGAGGCCGAGATGAAGGCCGACCCGGCGATCGTCCCGCCGGCCGGCGCCAAAATGGACGTCGTCGCGACCTGCCCCACCGACATCCAGAACAAGTACACCCAGATTTGGGAGTCTTTCAAGGGCTGACGCCCGCCAGGAGGTGACTCGAATGGTCGTGCCAAGGCGCGCCGGCGCCGGCGCCGGCGCCCCGCCCGGCGCCGGGCCGCCGCCAGCGCCCGCGGGCCGGACTGCGGCGCCGTCCAAACTCCGGCCGGCGGCATCGTCCAAAGGGCTGTCGGCGGCGCCGTCCAAAGACCGACCGGCGGCGCCGTCCAAGGACCGACCGGCGGCATCGTCTAAAGGGCAGCCGGACGGGAGCCCGCCGGCCTGCGACGCCGTGCTCGTCGGCGGGCGGATCTGGCTGCGGCCGGGTGTGGAGACCACGGCCTTGGCCGTGCGTGACGGGGCGGTGGTGGCTTGCGGGGCCGATTCGCTCGTCATCAAGGATGCCGCCGCGCAGCGCCGCAACGAGCTGTTGCAACTGGCGCTTCAGTCGCCCATGGCCCAGCAGGTGGTCGGTGCCGAGGGCGTGGCCCACATGCTGCGCGAGCAGGCCAAGACCCTGGGGATGAACGCCGACAAGATCGTGCCGCCGCCCGAGGTGGTGCGCGCCCGCCAGATGCTGCTCCAGGCCCAGCAGCAACAGATGATGGCCGCCCAGGCCGCCCAGCCCGCCCAGGCTGCGCGTCCCGGCGGCGAGACGCTCATGGACGGCGAGCCGGTCACGGATACTTTTGCGCCTGCGCCTGCGCCTGCGCCCGGAGGATGATGTGTGCTAACGCTTGACACGTGTAAGCTATACTAGTACAACGTGAACCATGGTCAATATTGCCCCCGCCGAGGCCCGCGGCCTCCTCGTTCTGCGATCGCCCGAGATGGCGCCCTTTGTCGGCTACCTGCGCAGGTGCCTGCAGACGGCCCTCGACACGCTCACGCACGCAGACGACCCCGTGCTGCTGCACCGCGCGCAGGGGGAATCCACATTCGTCAGCGGACTGCTCAGCCTGATCGACCAGGCACCGGACATCGTGAGCCGCATCGACGCCAACCGCGCCAAGAGCGCCAGCGCACCCCGGTAATGCCGGAGCGAGGAGATTGAAATGGCTTTGCCACAAGCTGTCCAGGATACGATCGACGCGGCCAGCGCCTTGCAGGCGCAGTTGTACGGCACACCGGAGTCTTCGCCGGAGTCTTCGCCG
>JAITKC010000157.1 GCA_031278665.1 Bifidobacteriaceae bacterium
CGGGGGCGGGTGAAACTCCAGCGTAACGCACCGCAACCGCCTCAGATCAGCACGAAGTAGCGCAACCAGACGTAGAGCCAGGCGATCGCGATTGTCAACAGGGTGAACGGCAGGCCGTATTTGGTGAACTGCCAGAAGCTGATCGGCTTGCCGGAGCGGGCGGCCAACCCCAGGACCACCACGTTCGCCCCGGCCGCCACACTGGTCATATTGCCGCCCAGGTCGGCGCCGAAGACGAAGGCCCACCACAGCGGGCTGGCGGCGCCCGAAGACGGCGTGGCGGCGACCATGTCGGAGACGATCGGGACCATCGCGGTGGTGTACGGAATGTTGTCGACCACCGCGCCGAGCGCCGCCGAGCCGAATAGCAGGCCGGTCACCCCGACCAGTTCGCGGTCGCCGACCAGTCCGGCCGCCAATTCGCCCAGTTGTCCGATGACGCCGACTTCGACCAGGGCGCCGACTAGCACGAACAGGGCCATGAAGAACGACAGCGTCACCCACTCGACTTCGGCCAGGAACTGTTTGGCTTTGACCCTGGAAACCACCACCATCAGCCCGGCGCCGAGCATGGCGACGACCGACGGGTCCAACGGCACAATCGAATGAAGCGAGAAGACCACCATGATCAGGGCCAACACCGCCAGGCAGCGAATCAGCAGGCCCATGTTGCCGATCGCGTCGGCCGGCCGGACGTCGCCGAGCGCCTCGTCGACGTCGATCGCCACGCTCATCTGGCGGCGGAAGACGACGGCCACCGTCACCACCAGAACGACCAGCAAGATGACGGTCAAAGGCAAGGCGTGGACCAGGAAGTCGGTGAAGCCGAGGTTCGCGCGCGAGCCGATTATCAAGTTCGGCGGGTCGCCGATCAGCGTCGAGGTGCCGCCGATGTTGGCGGCGAAGATCAGCGAGATCAAATAGGGGGCCGGCGCCACCCCGAGGCGCGAGCAGACCGACAGCGTGACCGGGGTGACCAGCAGCACAATTGTGACGTTGTCGAGGATTGGCGAGAAGACGGCCGTCACCACCATCAAAACGATCAGCAGCCGGATCGGCCGCCCGCGCGAGGCGAGCGCCGCCCACAGGGCGATGAACTCGAACAGGCCGGTGTGTCTGAGGACCGAGACCACCACCATCATCCCGAACAACAAGAAGATGACGTTCCAGTCGATCCCGGTGTGTTCGGTGAAGAAGGCGGAGTCGGCGCTGACCAGCGGCCCCTCCGCCCTGAACAGGCCGAGTAGCGCCATACCCGAAACGCCGGCCAGCGCGGCGGCGACGCGGTGGACCTTCTCGGTCGCTATCAGGGCATAGCAAATCAGGAAGATCGCCACGGCGGCGACGGTGATGACATCCATGGTCGCGACCTTTCGGGAGGGCGGGCGGCTGACTCGGCGCGACCGCCGTCGCCACCTCTCGAGCGCGGCGCCCGCTGCCGCGGGCGCCAGTACGCGAAGGTTGAGGGTTTCGTCAATCCTATCGCGTCGCCGCCGGCTCGCCCTGGGCTGATCGGTCGGCCGGCGCGGACCGGCGCAACCGCCCGCGGCGGGAACGCGGCCGGAAGACGGCCGGAACGCGGGCGGCATCGGGCACTGGACTAGGCTTATCGGCCATGGCTTCAGCTTCCTCCACCATCGACGCGGTCATCTCGCTCGCCAAACGGCGGGGGTTCGTCTTCCCCTGCGGGGAGATCTACGGCGGCACCAGGTCGGCCTGGGATTACGGCCCGCTTGGCGTCGAGTTGAAAGAGAACATCAAGCGCCAATGGTGGCAGGCGATGGTCAACGGCCGCGAGGACGTTGTCGGATTGGACTCGTCGGTGATTTTGCCGCGCCAGGTCTGGGAGGCCTCCGGCCATGTGGCGGTGTTCACCGACCCGCTGGTCGAATGCACTAACTGCCACAAGCGCTTCCGCGCCGACACGCTGATCGAAGAGTTCGAGGAGCGCAAGGGACGGGCCCCGGAAGGCGGCCTGGCCGGTTTGCCTTGTCCAAACTGCGGCGTCAAGGGGGCCTGGACGGCCCCGAAGCAGTTTTCCGGTCTGCTGCGGACCTATCTGGGGCCGGTCGAGGACGAGAAGGGGTTGCATTATCTGCGGCCGGAGACCGCCCAGGGAATCTTCGTCAACTTCGCCAACGTCCAGGCCGCCGCCCGCAAGAAGCCGCCGTTCGGAATAGGCCAAGTCGGCAAGTCGTTCCGCAACGAGATCACGCCGGGCAATTTCATTTTCCGGACCCGCGAATTCGAGCAAATGGAGATGGAGTTCTTTGTCCAGCCGGGCACGGACGAGGAATGGCATCAATACTGGATCGACGAGCGCACGCGCTGGTACACCGATTTGGGAATCAACCCCGAGAACCTGCGCCATTACGAGCACCCGGTGGAA
This sequence comes from Bifidobacteriaceae bacterium, assembly GCA_031278665.1. Lineage (GTDB taxonomy): Bacteria > Actinomycetota > Actinomycetes > Actinomycetales > WQXJ01 > JAIRTF01. The sequence goes on from JAITKC010000157.1 coordinate 2,390, forward strand.
AAGCTCTCGCACTATTCCAAGCGCACAGTCGACATCGAATACCGGTTCCGGTTCCAGGGCGGCGAATGGGGCGAACTGGAGGGCATAGCGAACCGGACCGACTTCGATTTGACCACCCATTCGAGCCACTCCGGACAGGATTTGTCGGTGTTCGACCAAGCCAGCGGCGAACGCTATGTGCCGTATGTGATCGAGCCGGCGGCCGGGCTGTCGCGTTCGGTTATGGCCTTCCTAGTCGACGCCTACGCGGTCGACGAGGCGCCGAACACCAAAGGCGGCGTCGACCAGCGCACGGTGCTCAGACTCGATCCCCGTCTGGCCCCGGTCAAGGCGGCCGTGCTGCCGCTCTCGCGCGACGCCCGGCTCTCGCCCAAAGCCCGCGACCTGGCCGCCGAACTGCGCCGACAATGGAACGTCGAGTTTGACGACGCCGGCGCCATAGGGCGGCGTTACCGCCGCCAGGACGAGATCGGCACGCCGCTGTGCGTGACTATCGACTTCGATTCCCTGGACGACCAGGCCGCGACTATCCGCCGGCGCGACTCGATGGCCCAAGAGCGGGTCGCCCTGGGCCAAGTCGGCGAACGTCTGGCCGGACTGCTCGCGCGGGCGTGAGCGGGCGCCGGCACCCGGACGAGGCGCCGCCCGGCGCCACGCCCGACGCGCCCGGTCCGCTTGGCCGGCCCGACGCGCCCGGTCCGCTTGGCCCGCTCGGTCGGCTGCGACTGGGCCGGCTCGAGGCCCCGGCGCCGGTGATACTGGCCCCCATGGCCGGCGTCACCAATTTGCCTTTCCGGCTGCTCTGCCGCTCCTTTGGGCAGGGCCTGTTCGTGGCCGAGATGGTCGCCGCCCGCTCACTGGCCGCCGGCAACGAGGCGACACAGGCGTTGTTGCGCCACGACCCGTCGGAGCGGCCGCGATCAGTCCAACTCCACGGCGTCGACCCCGGTGACATGGCGGCCGCCGTGCGGACGATCCGCCAGCGCGACCTGGCCGACCACATCGACCTCAACTTCGGCTGCCCGGCGCCGAAGGTCACCCGCCACGGCGGCGGCGCGGCGCTGCCCTGGAAACGGGACTTGTTCCGGGCGGTCGTGGGAGCGGCCGTGGCCGCCGCCGGGGATTTGCCGGTGACCGTCAAACTCCGGCTCGGCATAGACGACGAACACTTGACCTTTGTCGAGGCCGCCTTGGCGGCCGAGGCGGAGGGCGTGGCCGGTCTGACGCTACACGCCCGCACGGCCGCCCAGCATTACTCCGGCCGGGCCGACTGGTCGCGGATCGCGCTACTGAAACAGACCGTGAAGTCCATTCCCGTGTTGGCCAACGGCGACGTCTTCTCAGCCGACGATGCCGCCGCGATAGTTCGCGCGACCGCCTGCGACGGGGTGGTGGTCGGCCGGGGGGCGCTTGGCCGGCCGTGGCTGTTCGCCGACCTCGGGCCGGCCGAGCCGCTGCGCCCGAACCTCGGGTTCGTCCTCGACGTGGTCCGCCGCCACGCCGAGGGCCTGATCGGCTTTTGCGGCTCGGAAGAGCGCGGGCTGCGCGAATTGCGCCGCCACATGGGCTGGTATCTGCGCGGCTACGCGGTCGGCGGGGCCGAGCGCGCCGCCGCCCACAGTTTGTCGTCGCTGGCCGACCTCGACCGCCTGATCGCCCGGCTGGACCCGGACCAGCCCTATCCCGGGGCCCTGGCCGAGGCGCCGCGCGGCAAACTGGGCGGGGTCAGACGCCCGCGCCTGCCGGACGGCTGGCTGGACAGCCGCTAGCCGGCCCGACCGCGATTCGCGACGCCCGCCCGCCCGGGCGGCGCCGGCCGGCCGGGCGGGCCACAATAGATGGGTGAACGATGCCGCCACCAGCCCGCAAGCGCGCTGGCGCCAGTTAGTCGCCACAATCCGCGCCCACGAGCGGGCCTATTACGAACTCGACGCCCCGATCGTCTCCGACGCCGAATTCGACGGCCTAATGCGCCAACTGCGGGAATTGGAGGCCGCGAATCCCGGCCTGGTCACCGCCAACTCGCCGACCCGCCGACCGGGCGGGCGCCCGACCGGCGAGTTCGCCCAAGTCAGACACGCCACGGCGATGCTCTCGCTGGACAACGTGTTCTCACCGGACGAATTGGCGGCTTGGATGGGGCGCTGCCTTGAGGAGGCCGGGCTCGAGTCGGCCCGCTGGCTGGCGGAATTGAAGATCGACGGCTTGTCGGTGTCGTTGGTCTATGAGAACGGCCAACTGGTCCGGGCCGCCACCCGCGGCGACGGGACGACCGGCGAAGACGTCACCGCCAACGTCATGACCATCGCAGTGGTTCCCAAGACGCTCGCGGCGGACCCGGCCCCGGCCTTCTTGGACGTCAGAGGCGAGGTGTTCTTGCCGACGGCCGCGTTCGCCGCCCTGAACGACGGCATCGGACAAGAAAACGAGGCCATCGCCCAGGCCAACCGACAACTCGAAGCCGAAGGCAAGCGGCCGAAGGCGCTCAAGCGGCTGTTCGCCAACCCGCGCACCGCGGGGGCGGGTTCGCTGCGCCAAAAGGCCCCGGCCGTCACGGCCGGCCGGCCGCTTGCCCTGCTGGTCCACGGCATTG
>JAITKC010000287.1 GCA_031278665.1 Bifidobacteriaceae bacterium
CGCGCGCCTGAACGCCGCCGATGCCGTTCAGGGCCGCGCGTAGGACTTCGGCCGCCGCGTTGACCCGCCGGGCGATCCGCTTCAGCCCGTCCGGACCGTGCCAAACCGCGTACATCGCCGCCATCACCGCCAGTAGCACCTGGGCGGTGCAGACGTTCGACGTCGCCTTTTCGCGCCTGATGTGTTGTTCGCGGGTGACCAGGGCCAAGCGCAACGCCGGCCCGCCCTGGGCGTCACGACTCAGCCCGACCAGGCGGCCCGGCAGTTGGCGGACGAGGTCTTGGCGGACCGCCAGATAGGCGGCGTGCGGACCGCCAAAGCCAGGCGGGGTCCCGAAGCGCTGGGTCGAGCCGACCACCACGTCGGCGCCGTCCGCAGCCGGCGGGCGGACCACGGCCAGCATCAGCGGGTCGGCCCCGACAACCAGCAGGGCGCCGGCCGCGTGCGCCAACTCGGCCGACTCGCGCAGCCGCGTCAGGCGGCCCGACGCGCCCTGGTACTGGATGTACAGGCCGGCCGCTCCGGCCAGCGCCGCCGGGTCCGGCCGGTCCGGGTCGAAGTCCACCAGTTCTATTCCGAGGGGTTCGGCGCGCGTCTCTAGCACCGCTCTGACCTGGGGAAACACGTCCACATCAAGAGCCAGTCGGGGCCGGGCGCCACGCGCCACGCGGTTGCACAGGGTCATCGCCTCGGCCGCGGCGGTGGCCTCGTCGAGCAGCGAGGCGCCGGCCACCGGCAGGCCGGTCAACTCCGAAATCATGGTCTGGAAGACGAATAAGGCCTCGAGGCGGCCTTGCGAGATCTCCGGCTGGTAGGGGGTGTAGGCGGTCAGCCAGGACGCGTTCTCCAAGACGCAGCGCCTGATCACCGATGGCATGACGGTGCGGTAATAGCCCAGGCCGATGAGCGGGCGGCCGGGATTGTTCAGACCGGCCAATTCGGCCAGGCGCGCGATCGCCTCGGGTTCGCCGAGCGGCGGCGCCAGCCCAGGCGGGTCGGCCCTGAGGTCGGCCGGCAGCGCCCGGTCGATGACGTTCTCATTCGGCCCAAGGCCAAGCGCCTGGCCGACCTTTGCGCGGGCGGCGGCGTCAAGTCCCAGATGGCGCCGGGCGAACTGGCCCGGCGCGGGCGGCCAACCGGCCGCTGAGCCACCCATCAGCTATCCCCTGTCCGGCCGGTTCCGCCGCCGCCGCCAGCACCGCCAGCGCCGCCGCCAACGCCAGCCCGGCCCGCGCCATCGGGCCCCGGCGTCAAAGCGTTGGCCACGCCCTTAACCCGCCGCCTGCTCGGTCAGCGGCGCGTAAGCGGCCGCGTCCAACAGGTCGCCGATGGCGGTCGGCGCGACCTCGAACAACCAGCCTTCCCCGAAGGGGTCGGCGTTGACCAGTTCGGGGGCGTCCAGCACCGCCTGGTTGACGGCGACGACCTCGCCGGAGACCGGCGCGAAGAGGGGCGAAACCGATTTGGTCGACTCGATCTCGCCGCATTCGGCGCCGGCGGCCACGTCATCGCCCACCGCCGGCAGGCTGAGGAAGACCACGTCGCCGAGCGCCTGGGCGGCGAATTCGGTCACGCCGACGCGGGCCTTGGGGCCTTCCGGGTCGCGCACCCATTCGTGGTCGGCGGTGAAGAACCGGTCGTCGGGGACCGCGGTCATGGTGTCTCCTTGCGGTAAAAGGGCAGCTTGGTCACTTCGTAGCGGGCCGGGCGGCCGCGGATGTCGATTTCAACCGCTGTGCCGACGGCCGGCGCCGGTCCCTCGATGAAGGCTAGCGCGATCGGGTGGCCGAGCGTCGGCGACAAGGCGCCGGAGGTGACCCGGCCGCGTCGCTCGCCGTCGATCGCCACCGCGTAGCCGGCCCTGGCCGCTTGGCGGCCCTGGCCGGCCAAACCGACCAGGCGCTTGGCGACCGGGCGGGCGGCCAGCGCCGACTTGCCGACGAAGTCGACCTTCTTGGGGCGCGCGAACGCGCCCTGACCGCCCTCGAACGGAGTTGTTTGGCGGTCGAGCTCATGTCCGTGCAGCGGCATGCCGGCCTCCAGCCGGAGCGTGTCGCGGGCGGCCAGACCGCAGGGGACCAAGCCGAGCGGCCCGCCGGCCGCCAGTAGCGCCTGCCAGGCGACCTCGGCCGCCGCGCGCGGGCAGGCGATCTCGAAACCGTCTTCGCCGGTGTAACCGGTGCGGGCGACGACCACCGGCCAGCCCCGCCAAACAGTTTCCACGGCCCGGTAATAGCCAAGTTCGGCGGCCACGGCGAAGCCGGCGGCCAGCGCGATCCGCGCCGACGCCGGACCCTGGACGGCGATCAGCGCCCGGTCCGCCGTCAGGTCCGTCAAGACCGCCCGGAAGCCGGTCAGGCGGTCGGTTAGCGCCTCGACCACCGCCGCGCGATTGGCGGCGTTGGCGATTATGAAGAAACGCTCCTCGCCCAGCCGGTAGACGATCAGGTCGTCGATGACGCCGCCGTCTTCGCTCAGCGCCATTGAGTAGGCGGCCCGGCCGATCGGCATTTGCGAGTGCTCCGCCAGCAACGCGTAATCCAGTCCGTCGCCGGCTTGGGGGCCGGCGACCTCGAGTTGGGCCATGTGGGATAAGTCGAACAATCCGGCCGCGCCTCTGACGGCATGATGTTCGGCCAGTTCAGAGGCGAAACGCAGGGGCAGCCGCCAGCCGCCGAAGTCGGTGAACCTGGCGCCCGCCGCGCGGTGCGCCTGATCGAGTGGTGAAAGCAGCGGTTCGCTCGGCACCCCTAAACGTTATCAACGCCCCGGCCGCCGCGCCTCCCGCGCCGCCTCCCGCGCCGCCTTGCGCGCCGCCTTGCGCGCCGCCTTGTATCTGACGTCCGGCGCCGCCTGGGCGGGTGGCTAAAGCCGGGCCAGTTCGACCACGGCCAGGGTCTTGCGACCGCGCCTGAGCACGGCGAAGCGGCCGTGGAGGAAGTCGCCCGGCTGAAGGACCGCGTCCGGGTCGGCGACTTTGGCGTTGTTGAGGTAGACGCCGCCGGAGGCCAAGGTGCGCCGGGCCGCGCCCTTCGACTTCTCGAGGCCCGACGCCGCCAGGGCGTCGACCACGCTGATCTCGCCGTCGGCCCGGCGGACCGGCGCCGTCGGCAGTCCCGCCACCGCGCTGGCCAGGCTGTCCGCGTCCAGGTCGGCCAGCGAGCCGGCGCCGAAAAGCGCGGCGGCGGCATCGGCGGCCCCCTTGGCGGCCGCGCGGCCGTGCGTCAAAACGGTGACGTCCCAAGCCAAGGCCTTCTGGCAGGCGCGCTCCTGGGGGCGTTCGCGGGCGGCGGCGGCGAGTTCCGCGATCTCATCCGGCGAGCGGAACGTGAAGACCTTGAGATACTCCGGGGCGTCGCGGTCGTCCTGGTTGAGCCAGAACTGGTAGAAGGCGTAAGGCGTGGTCATGGCCGGGTCGAGCCAAACCGTGCCGGTCTCGGTCTTGCCGAACTTTGTCCCGTCCGCCTTGGTGATCAGCGGCGTGGTGAAAGCGTGCGCGGTTTGGCCCTCGGCTTTGCGGATCAACTCGACGCCGCCCAGCAGATTGCCCCACTGGTCGTTGCCGCCAGTTTGGAGGGTGCAGCCGTGGCGGCGGTAAAGCTCGCGGAAATCCAGCGCCTGCAGCACCTGATAGGAGAACTCGGTGAAGGAGATGCCCTGATCGGACGCCAAACGGCGGGCGACGGTCTCCTTGGCCAGCATGGACGACAGGCGGAAGTGTTTGCCGACGCCGCGCAACAAATCGATGGCCGAAAGCTGGCTGGTCCAATCGAGGTTGTCGACCATGCGGGCGGCGTAGGCGCCCTCGAAGTCGAGCAGCGGCTCGATCTGCCGGCGGATCCGGTCAACCCAGGCCGCCACCGTGTCCGGGTCGTTGAGATTGCGCTCGCCGGTCATCTTCGGATCGCCAATCAATCCGGTCGCCCCGCCGACCAGCGCCAACGGGTGATTGCCGGCCAGTTGGAGACGTCGCAGGGTCAAGATCTGGACCAGGTTGCCGATGTGCAGCGACGGCGCCGAAGGGTCGAAACCGCAGTAATAAGTGACCGGCCCGGCGGCGAAATGCCTTCTCAGGGCCTCGGCGTCAGTTGACTGCGCGACCAGGCCGCGCCAGGCCAGGGCGTCGAAGATCGATTCAGACACGGGCTCTATTGTCCCCCATCGGCCGGGCCGCGCCGCCAGCGCGCCAACCGGCCCGGCGACGTCAACCCGCCTTCGGCCGGGACCGGGCCGCGCGCAGGCTCAACTGGACCGCCGTCAGCGCCAGCAGGGCCGCGAACATCAGGTTTCCGGCCCTGGGCGGAACCAGGAAGGCCAGTTGGCTGCCGACCGGAGCCGCCGCCGCCGCGGCCAGACCGGCCGGCCAGACCTGGCGCCACCTGACCAGACCGGCCCGCCGGTTGGCGATCGAGCCGGTGACGGCCGAGGGGACCATGACCGCCAGCGAAGTCCCCCGGGCCGCCAGATCCCCCAGGCCAAACAGCGCCATCAGGGCCGGCACCGCGATCACCCCGCCGCCGATGCCGAACAGCCCGGCCGCCAGCCCCATCGCCAGTCCCAGCCCGCCAAGCCCCAGCCAGGCGACGGCGCCGAAAGCGCCAACCGGTCCCCGGTGCGGCGAGTAGAACGCCATGGCGACGGCGGTGGCAGCCACCACCGCGACAAACGCCCAGTTCAACGCCCCGAGCTTGATCACCCTGAGAAATCGGGCGCCAAACCAGGCGCCCGCCATCCCGCCCGCCGCCACCGCCAGCGCCGGCCCGATCG
>JAITKC010000290.1 GCA_031278665.1 Bifidobacteriaceae bacterium
CGATCGGGCCGCCGCCTAGCTGGATCGTCGGCCAGTACAGGCGCCGGATCCCGGCCGCGTAGCGGGCGTTCTCGGCTCGAATCAGGATCAAGTAGTCGACGCCGGCCTCCGCCATGGCGGCCTTGGTCTTGGAGAGCCTGTCGCCGCGAAGCTTGTCCCAGTCGATGCGGCGTTCCCAGTCGACTTGCATTGGGCCGTAGCCGATCTTGTCGGCTGCCCTTGGTTCCATCATGGCTGTTGTTCCTTTCTGAGGTGTGGACCGCAGATGCGCGGTCCGGTGTCGTCAGGGCCGCACGCAGGTCGCGCGGCCGACGTCGAAGCCGACCCAGACCCGGTCGCCGGGGCCGACGCCGACGTCGTCCCGCAAAGTGATCAGCAGCCGGGTGGCTCCGACCTGGACGCGGTACTCCGTGTGCAAACCCATGTTCACCGCCGTTTGGACCACGCCGGGAAGCCGGTTGGCGGTCGGCAGCGCGTCTTCGGCGGCGGCGACGGCGAACTGGTTGGGCCGCACGCACACCGCCGCCTCGGCGCCTGGCGTCCAATCCTGGGCGGTTCTTGAGGCGACCCGGCGCGGGCCGTCGGCGTCGATTCGCACCACGGCGGTCGCGCCGGCATCGGTGGTCTCGCCGACAACGCCGGTCAGGAAGTTCGCCGGGCCGACGAGCCCGGCGACGAACCGGTTGACCGGTTTGTGGAAGACCTCGGTGGGCGTGCCGACCTGTTCGATGCGTCCCTGGTTCATCACCACGATTCGGTCGGAAATCGCCATGGCCTCGGACTGGTCGTGGGTCACGTACACGGCGGTGATGCCGGTGTCTTGTTGCAGGCGGCGCACTTCGCCGCGCATCTGTTCACGCAACGCGGCGTCGAGGTTCGACAGCGGCTCGTCCAAGAGCAGCAGCTTGGGCCTGTAGACCAGCGCCCTGGCCAAGGCGACCCGTTGCTGCTGGCCGCCCGACAGCATCGGCGCCGCCCGAGTTCCGTAGCCGTCCAAGCCGACCATGGCCAGCGCGCCAGCCACCCGGTCGCGGACCTCGTGCTTGGGGACGCGCCGGACCGCCAACGGGTAGCCCACGTTGTCTGCGACCGTCATGTGCGGCCACAAGGCGTAGGACTGGAACACCATGCCGATGTCGCGTTTGTCCGGCGCCACCTGGACGCCTTTGGCCGGGGCCGACACCACGGTGTCGCCGATCGCAATCTCGCCGGCCTCGGGATCCTCGATGCCGGCGATACAACGCAACGTGGTTGTCTTGCCACAACCGGACGGGCCGAGGAGGGACAGGAGTTCTCCGGCGGCTACGTCGAACGAGACTCCCAACACCCCCGACTCGGCCGTGTATCGAAGCTCGAGGTCGCGCACCCGTAAAGGCGCGGCGGGGCGCCGGGACTCAGAGGAATTGGTTTCAGCCGACACGGAGGGACTCCTTTCCACCGATCCGAAGCATGATGAACGCGACCGCCAACAGCAGGCCGACCTGGATCACCGCATAGGCGGCGGCTGCGCCGATGGGGTCGTAGTTGACGAAGTTCCACAGCGCCACGGACATCGGCGTGGTGCCGCTGCGGCCGAGCAGCATCGACGCCGACACCTCGCGGATTGTCGAGATGAACAGCAACAGCCAGCCGCCGAACAGTCCCGAGCGGAGCAACGGGAACGTCACTTTGCGAACGGTGGTCCACCAAGCGGCGCCGTTGGTGCGCGAGGCGTCCTCCAGTTCAGGCGAGATCGACACCAAGGCCGCGGTGACAGATCGCTGCGCGTACGGGAAATAACGGACAACGTAGGCGAGCATGAGGATCGCCAACGTCCCGTACAGCGGGGAGCGGATCAGAACCACCAGCAGTCCGACCGCCAGCACCAAACCGGGGACGGCCACCGGAATGTTTAGAATCACTTCGATGACCCGGGCACCGAGCACTTTGACCCGGTGGATGCCGTAAGCCGTGCCGATGCTCAGGACGATGGCGATGGTGGCGGCGCAGGTGGCCAGAATGAGGCTGTTTCTGATGCCGTTGATCGCCAGCGGGTTCTCGACGAACAGGTAGCGGTAGTTCCGCAGGGTGAACCGCGACGGATCGATCACACCGGTCCAGCCCTGCGAGACCGACACCGCGATCATCGTTCCGATTGGCGCCACGACGGCGATAATCGCGTATAAGGCGTTGAGGACTACCGCAAAAGCTCTGCCGCCGGGGCCCAGCCGCAGCCGGTCGGGACGGAACCCGCGTCCGGTCACGGTCACGAACGAGCGTCGTTTCAACAGGCGGTGCTGAACCAAGACTCCGGCCCCTGCGATGACCATCAGCACCATGCCCACCGCGGCGCCGAAGTTGTAGTTCGCCGGGAAGCGTTGTACTTGCTCGAACACCTCGATCGACAAAGTGTCGATGCCTTTCATATTGCCCAGTATGAGCGGAGTGGCCAGGTCCTCGATTCCGAGCACGAAGGTCAGGATCGCGGCCGACAGAATCGACGGGATGGCCAAGCGGACGGTGATGCGCAGCATCGTGGTGCGCACCCCCGCGCCGCTGACCCGCGAGGCCTGCTCCAGGGCCGGGTCCATCTGCCGGAAGCTGGAACTGGTCATCAGGTAGACCAACGGGACGTGGAACACCCCCGCCACCCAGATGATGCCGGGCAGCGAGTAGATGTCGATCAGGTGGCCATCGGATCCCGTGATCAATCGGTAGAGACTGTTCAGCAGGCCGACTTGGGGCGAGCCGATGTAGGTCCAGGCGACGGCGCCGAGAAAAGGGGACAAGAAGAACGGCACCAACACAAGACCCTCGAACACCGGTTGGCCGGCGAACCTGGTGCGCGTGTTGAACCAGGCCAGAGTCACCCCGATGACGGTCGCCAGAGTGGCCGAGCCCAGGCCGATGGCGAAACTGTTGCCGATCGCGGTTAGCCCCACTCCTTGAAACACGGCTTGGTAGTTCGCAAAGGTGAAGGTCGACTCGAACAGCCCGGTCTGCACCTGAAGGCTTTTGACCAGCACGACGACCAGCGGGGCGACGATGACGGCGGCCACGGCCAGGCTCAGCGCGGTCAGCCCGACGCGCTCGGGCGGCCAGCGGCGGCCTTTCCGGTCGCGCCGGGGCTTGTCTGCTCGGGCCATGGCTGCCTCTCGGGTGGTCGCGGTTGTCTA
>JAITKC010000313.1 GCA_031278665.1 Bifidobacteriaceae bacterium
GGCCGACTATCAACTCCGCCAATCCGACCGTGTCGCTAAACGGGCTGGAAGTCGAGGAGGCCAAGAGCGTCATCGTGCAATGGCTGGCCGAACGCGGGCTGGGACGCGAAACCGTCACCTACCGGCTGCGCGACTGGCTGTTCTCGCGCCAGCGCTACTGGGGCGAGCCGTTTCCGATCGTCTACGGCGAGGACGACCAGCCGATCGGGCTGCCGGACGAGATGCTGCCGGTCGGGCTGCCGGAGGTGCCGGACTACCGGCCTAGGACTTTCGACCCCGAAGACGCCGACTCCGAGCCGGAGACGCCGCTGGCGCGCAACCCCGACTGGGTGAACGTCACCCTCGACCTGGGCGACGGGCCGAAACTCTACCGGCGGGACACCAACACGATGCCGAACTGGGCCGGGTCGTGCTGGTATTACCTGCGCTACCTCGACCCGGCCGAGGCCGACAGGGTGGTCGACCCGGCCGAGGAGGACTATTGGCTGGCGCCCAGGGCGGCGGGCGACCAGGCGGGCGGAGTGGACCTGTACGTGGGCGGGGTCGAGCACGCCGTGTTGCACCTGTTATACGCCCGCTTCTGGCACAAGGCGCTCTACGACCTCGGCTTCGTGTCCGGGACCGAGCCGTTTCACCGGCTCTTCAACCAGGGCTACATTCAGGCCTACGCCTATATGGACGCCCGCGGCCAATATGTGCCGGCCGACGAGGTGGTCGAGGGCCCGGCCGGCGTCTTCACGCACCAGCCGACCGGGCAGCCGGTCTCGCAGCACTACGGCAAGATGGGCAAGTCGCTGAAGAACATAGTCACACCGGACGAGATGTACGAGGCCTTCGGCGCCGACACCTTCCGGGTTTACGAGTTGTCGATGGGACCGCTCGACGTCTCGCGCCCCTGGGAGACTCGGGCGGTGGTCGGCTCGCAGCGGTTCTTACAGCGGCTTTGGCGAAACGCCGTCGACGAGTCGACCGGCCAGTTGCGCGTTGGCGAGGCGCCGCCGGACGAGGCGACGCGGAAGGCGACGCACCGGGCGGTGGCCGAGGTCCGCGAGGAGATGGAGGCGATGCGCTTCAACACCGCGATCGCCCGGATGATTGTGCTCAACAACTATTTGACGTCGCTTCCCCAGCCGCCCCGCCTGGCGGTCGAGACGCTGGTCAAACTGGTCTCGCCGGTGGCGCCGCATATCGCCGAGGAGCTTTGGCGCCGCCTTGGCCACCAGCGCCCGCTGGCCCGCGAGCCCTATCCAGAAGCCGATCCGCGCTATTTGACGGTCGAAACCGTCACCGCCGTGGTCCAGATCCAAGGCAAAGTGCGGGCGCGGCTCGAGGTCGCGGCCTCGATCAACGCCGCCGGGCTCGAGGCGGCCGCCCTGGCCGACCCGTCCGTCCAGGCCGCCTTGGGCGGCCGGGCGGTCCGCCGGGTCATCGCCCGCCCGCCCAATCTGGTCAACTTGGTGGTCTGACCGGGCGCCCGGCGCCCTTCGCGGCGCCGTTCCGGGTCGGAGATCGTCGACCGGTTCGCGGTTTCAATTAACCTCAGCGGTCGTGGGTGAACAGAACACGACGAGGTCTGAGGAAGACGACCGGACCGACTAAGGCCACCGGCCCCCAGGCCACCGGCCCCCAGGCCAAACCGGGCGGGGTGCGGCCGGAGGAATCGCTGAGTAGTTTTGCCGATCCACAGGGCGAATCGGTTATGGCCCGGGCGGCCGGCCGGCGCGGCCTAGCGTTAGCCCATGTCCGACGCTGGCTTGGAACCGCTCGGCTCGTCCGATGACGTGGTGGCGAGGCTGCGATTGCGCGCCCAGATCGCGGCCGCCGAGGCCGGCCCGGAGCAGGGGGGCGCGCATGCCCGCCGTCGGCTGCGGCTGGGCCCAAGCCGTCTGGCGGTGGGCGGGGCGGCGGTAGTGCTGGCGCTGGCCGCCTTGGCGCTGCTGGTGCCGTCGCTGTTGGCGGCGGCGGGCGACGAGCCAGATCCGGCCGCCTTCGGCGCCGTCTCCAGCCCTGTGGTCTGGGAAACGGATCCGGCCGATGGCGCGAGTTCGGCCGGCGCCGAGCCGGCCAAGATCCTGGTCCATGTGGCCGGGGCGGTCGCCAATCCGGGCGTGTTCGAATTGGATGTCGGCGCTCGCGTGGTGGACGCGCTGGACAAGGCCGGCGGCGCCAACTCGGACGCCGATCTGGCGGCGCTGAACCTGGCGGCGCGGTTGGCCGACGGCGAGCGGATTTATGTGCCGACACCAGGCGAAACTCCGCCGGCCGTGTTGAACGGCGGGGCCGGGGCGCAGGCCGGCGCCGCGACCGGCGGCGGGGCGGATGGGGGCGGCAGGGTCAACGTCAATCAGGCCGGCGCCGAGGCGTTGACGGCTCTGCCGGGGATTGGACCGGTGCTGGCCGACCGGATTGTTCAGTTCCGGCAGGACAACGGCCCGTTCGAGACGTTGAGCGATCTGGGGGAGGTCTCGGGCATTGGGCCCAAAGTGCTGGCCGGGCTCGAGGACGCCGTCGCGTTCGAATGAACCGGACTGTCGATCTGCGCCTGGCTCTGCCGATGGCGGTCGCCTGGGGTGTGTTGGCGATCGCCCTGGCCTGGCCGCGATGGTGGGCCATCGCCGTGGGCGCCGCCCTTGCCGCCGGCGGCTGCGCGCTGGCCGCAATCCCTTGGCCGCCGCGGGGCGGCTCCACGCCGCGCGGCGGTCCGGGCGAGGGAGCTGGCGGTGGTCCGGGCGGTGGTCTGGGCGATGGTCTGGGCGAGGGCGCGGGCGGGGCTCCGGGCGGGGGCGCGGGCGGTGGTCCGGGCAGGGGTCCGGGCGGGGGGCCAGGAGCGCGGTCGGGTTTGTTCGGGGCCGGCGCGGCCACGCTAGTGGCGCTGGCGTTGTTGGCGGCCGGCGTGGTGGTGGCGGCGGCCGGGGCGCAGGGACTGGCTTGGCAGCGTTCCGGACTCGCCCAAGCCGCCGGCCAAGGTCAGCGGGCCCACATTGTGATGAGGTTGAACCAGCCGGCCAAAGCCCTGGACTCGG
>JAITKC010000315.1 GCA_031278665.1 Bifidobacteriaceae bacterium
ACGCTGGTGATCCCCGGGCTGAATGACTCCGAGGCGGAGATCGATCGGTTGACCGGTTGGATCGCCGGCGAATTGGGGGCCGACGTGCCACTGCACTTCTCGGCTTTTCATCCGGCCGCCAGGATGACCGACCGCCCGCGCACGCCGTTGGACTCCTTGCGCCGCGCCCGCGCCGTGGCCCTCGCCAACGGCTTGCGCCACGTCTACCTTGGCAATGTCTGGGACCGGGAAGGGTCGACCACCTTCTGCCCGCGCTGCGGCGCCGCCCTGGTGGTCCGCGACGGTTACTCGATCCTCCGCCAGCGTCTGGGCCCCGACGGGCTTTGCCCGCTCTGCGGCGCGGCGGTGGCCGGACGCTGGGGCGCCGCGGACTAATCCGCCGCGCCGGAAAACAACGCCCCCCAGGTTTGCCGAACCGCCCGCAACGCCGCCGGGATGTCGCCCGCGCCGCCGCCGTGGGCGCGCCCGCGCGCCGCCGGGGCCGGGGCCGGGTCTGAGGCTGGGCCGAGGACGCCGGTCAGGGCAGGCGCCAGTCGACGGGGGCGCCGCCTTGTTCGGCCAGCAGGGCGTTGGCGCGGGTGAACGGACGCGAGCCGAAAAAACCGCGCGACGCCGACAGCGGCGACGGGTGGGCTGACTCGACACGCGGCGTCGCGCCCAGCCGGGGCGCCAGATTGGCGGCGTCGCGCCCCCACAACACCGCCACCAACGGACCGCCCCGCCGAACCAAGGCGTCGATGGCGTGTCCGGTTATTTCCTCCCAACCTTTGCCGCGATGCGAGCCCGGCTGGCCGGGCCGGACTGTCAGCACGCGGTTGAGAAGTATGACGCCTTGTTCGCACCAGGGCGTCAGGTCGCCGTTGCGGGGGGCCGGGACGGCGGCATCGTGCCTCAACTCTTGAAAGATGTTCCGAAGCGAACCGGGCAGCGGGCGCACATCGGGGGCGACCGAAAAACTCAGGCCGACCGGATGGCCAGGCGTCGGGTAGGGGTCCTGGCCGACGATCAAGACTTTGATCCGGTCGAGCGGATAGGTGAAGGCGCGCAAGACGTTTCGGCCGGCCGGCAGATAGCCCCGCCCAGCCGCGTTCTCCCGCCTTAGGAACTCGCCCATGGCTCTGATCTGCGGCTCGACTCCGGCCAAAGCCGCCGCCCAGCCCGGATCGATGATTTGGTCGAGGGGCGCGGGCTGGCTCATGGCCTAAGACGTTACCTTGCCCCGGCCCCGTCGCCGCCGAGTTCGGGGCGGTTTGATCTACCATTTGCAATAGCTGTGAGCCCGAGTCGGGCGACAGGGGCTTTCGGGAGGATTGATGGGGCAGGCGGCGCGGGCTGGCGGACAGGCGCAATTGGGCGATCTGGAGCGCCGCGTGCTCATGTTCGAGCGCCAACACTGGTGCTACGAAGGCTCCAAGGAGACCGCCATCCGCAACCTGTTCGAGTTGGAGCCAACCCGCTATTACGAACTGCTCAGCCGGTTGATCGACTCCGACGACGCTCTCGCCTTCGACCCGCAACTGGTCAAGCGGCTGCGCCGTCAGCGCCTGGAGCGGCACCGCGCCCGTTCAGCGCGCCGGTTGAATCCACCGGTCTGAGGCGGTTCACCCGATAGGCTTGGAGATCGTGAGCAAGAACGCATACCCGTATCCGCCGGATGAGTTCGACCAGATTGACCTCAATTCGAGGCCCAAGGAAGTCCACGCCGCCCACCGGACCGCGTGGAGCCGAGTTTGGCCGCTTCTGTTGGTGATCGTCCTGGTGCCCACCGTCGCATTCGTGGCCGTGCATTTCTTGGCGGACCGGCTTCCCGGCTCGGGCGGGGCCAGCACACCGCCGCCGACGCAGGAAACCGGCGGGACTTCAGCCGAACCGTCGCTTGATCAATCCCCCTCGGAACTTCCGCCCTCGCCGGAGGAATCCGAAGAGCCGGCGCCGACTCCACCGCCAACCGAGGTCGAGCCGTCGGTTGCGGCGCCGACAGTGGACAAGGCCGTCAAGGTCACGGTCTACAACGCCGGGCAGACCTCCGGGGCGGCGGCGGCCGCCGCCGAGAAGCTGGTGGCGGGCGGTTTCGCGAACGCCGACAAGGCCTTCCCGCCCAACCCGTCGAATCCGGACCAGTCCACCGTCTACTATTCGACCGACGCCCAGGCCGAGACCGCCAAAGAGGTCGCGTCGGTCTTGTCGGTCAGCGCCGTCCAGTTGGACCCGCAGGTGGCCGGCGGAAATATCGTCGTGGTGGTGAAATAGCCGGCGTGGCCCCAAAGCCGGCCGGATGACGGACCCGAAGGCGCTTCGGCTTGCACTCTGGGCGGGAGAGTGCTAACCATGGAGTTAGCACTCTCGCCTTGGGAGTGACAACGAACCTGGTGAGGCCCTGACCGGTCGGCGTGACGTGAACGCGGACCGGAGGGGCCGTCCGTCGCGGGCGCCGGTTCGCCTTGGCAACCAAGCAAAGGAAAAGAAAAGACGAATGGCTAAGATCATTGCCTTCGATGAGGATGCCCGGCGTGGCATGGAGCGCGGCCTGAACGCACTGGCCGACACGGTCAAGGTCACCCTTGGCCCGAAGGGCCGCAATGTGGTCCTGGAGAAGAAGTGGGGAGCCCCCACAATCACCAACGACGGCGTGTCGATCGCCAAAGAGATCGAACTCGAGGAGCCCTTCGAGAAGATCGGCGCCGAGTTGGTCAAAGAAGTCGCCAAGAAGACCGACGATGTCGCCGGCGACGGCACCACCACCGCAACTGTTTTGGCCCAGGCTCTGGTGCGCGAGGGTTTGCGCAACGTGGCCGCCGGCGCCAACCCGATCGCCCTCAAGCGGGGAATTGACCAGGCCGTCGATGCCGTCGTCAAGACCCTGTTGGAGCAGGCCAAAGAAGTGGAGGGCAAGGACGAGGTGGCCGCCACGGCCTCGATCTCGGCCGGGGACCAGGCGATCGGCGCGCTTATCGCTGAGGCCATGGACAAAGTCGGCAACGAGGGCGTCATCACGGTCGAGGAGTCCAACACCTTCGGTTTGGAACTTGAGCTGACCGAGGGCATGCGCTTCGACAAGGGTTACCTGTCGATGTACTTCCAAACTGACGCCGAGCGCCAGGAGGCCGTGCTCGAGGACTCCTACATCTTGCTGGTGGAGTCCAAGATCAGCTCGGTCAAGGACTTGCTGCCGCTGCTCGAAAAGGTCTCGCAGGCCTCGAAGCCTTTGGCGATTATCGCCGAGGACGTCGACGGCGAGGCCCTGGCTCTGCTGGTGGTCAACAAAGTCCGCGGCTCGTTCAAGTCGGTGGCCGTCAAGGCGCCCGGTTTCGGCGACCGCCGCAAGGCGATGTTGCAGGACATGGCCGTGCTGACCGGGGCGCAGGTGATCTCCGAGACAGTTGGTCTGAAGCTGGAGAACGCCACCCTCGATCTGCTGGGCACCGCCCGCAAGGTCGTTGTGACCAAAGACGAGACCACCATTGTCGACGGCGGCGGCGACGCCGAGGCGATCGCCGGCCGGGTCTCCCAGATCCGTTCCGAGATCGAGTCGACCGACTCCGATTACGACCGCGAGAAGCTCCAGGAGCGCCTCGCCAAACTGGCCGGCGGCGTCACCGTGATCAAGGCCGGGGCCGCGACCGAGGTCGAGTTGAAGGAACGCAAGCACCGCATCGAGGACGCCGTGCGCAACGCCAAGGCGGCTGTCGAGGAGGGCATCGTGGCCGGTGGCGGCGTGTCTCTGCTCCAGGCCGGCAAGGACGCCTTCAAAGATCTCGATCTGACCGGCGACGAGGCGATCGGCGCGAATATCGTCCGCGTCGCCCTGTCCTCGCCGCTCAAGCAGATCGCCGAGAACGCCGGCCTGGAAGGCGGCGTGGTCGCCGAGCGCGTCAACAACTCGCCAGTCGGCGTCGGCCTGAACGCCGAAACCGGCGAGTATGAGGACTTGATGGCGGCCGGCATCGCCGACCCGGTCAAGGTAACCCGTTCGGCTCTGCAGAACGCGGCTTCGATCGCCGGTCTGTTCCTGACCACCGAGGCGGTGGTCGCGGACAAGCCGGAGAAGGCCGCCCCGGCCACGCCGGACGCCGGCATGGGCGGCATGGATTACTGATCCACGCCAGGCAGTTTTGCGGTCCCGGGGCCAGTGTTTTCGCTAGCACTGCCCCGGGACCTTTTGTTTGCCGATAACTGGTTTCGTTCGCGCCGATCCGCCAGCGCGCTGACCAGGCAAAGGTGCGCTCCTTAGGTAAAAGCGCTAGTTTGAGACACATGAATTCCGCGCCAGATCCCGTGCGGATCGGGATCGTCGAGGACGAGGATTTGCTGCGGTCGATGCTGACCGACTTGGCCTCGGCCCACCCTGGACTGGAAGTCGTCGGCTCCGCCTCGGGCGCCCAGGACGCGCGCGCGAAGTTCCCGCCCGGATCGGTCGATTTGGTGTTGATGGACGTTGTGCTGGGCGACGGCAACGGCGTCGCCCTGGGCGTGTCAATGCAGCGGGCCGATCCGAATCTGATCGTCGTCTTGCTCTCCAGCCACGACGTGATGGACCTGGTGGTGTCGATCGGATCGAATGTGCCCAGGCCCTGGTCATATCTGTCGAAGCGGTCTTCGGTCACCAAGGACGTGCTTTTCCGGTCGATTGACGCGGCCGCGCGGGGCGAGGTCATACTCGACCCGGAGTTGGCGGAGCGGTCGGCGGCCCGCGAGGGCAGCGCCGTCTCCCAGTTGTCTTCAGCCCAATTACAAGTCTTGCGGCTGGTGGCCCAAGGATTCTCGAACGCCACGGCCGCCGAGTTGCTCGGACTGTCCCGGAGGTCGGTGGAAAACCATTTACAGGCGATCTACCGCACTCTGGGCATCACCTCGCACGACGCCTCCCCCCGCGTCGCCGCGGTGTTGCGGTTCCTGCAGCAAACCTCGCGGAAATAGCCGACCGTGGCTGGCTGGCCGCGTATCACCGATCGGACGGGGGAACGATGGGTTTATCTGACCTTCGTTGTGGCGATACTGCTGGTCATTTCGTTGTCGCTGGTCCTGGAGTGGTTCGCGGTCTGGGGCTGGGTCTCCTTGGTCAGCTTCGACTCGCCGCTGGCTCACGGTTATGTGTTCGGGATATGGTCGTTCGCCTTCGTGCCGGCTTTGCTCGGCGCCGCCGGCGTGGTGCCGTTTTACCCCGCCGGGGAGTCCCTGGCTTGGCGTTTGACGGTGGCGTTGGTCTTCTCGCTGGGCGCCGGGGCGCTTCGCTTTGGCGTCGAGTTGGCCGCCTGGAGAGGGGACTTCTTAGTCGGGCCGTGGCCGCTGGAGGCGTTGGCGGCCGTGATCGTGCCGTTTAGCTCCATCTCCGTGTCGATGTATCTGGCGAAGTCGCAGATTCGCGCCGTCGAGGCCGAGCGCCTGGTGGCCGGGATGGAGTTCGAGGCCCGCCACACCGCCCTGGAGCGCGAGAACACCGAGCTGCGGGTTCGCCGCGAGGTGTCGGCCGTGTTACATGACAATGTGCAGCAGCGCCTGGTCTTCGCCGCCAGCCGGCTTCAGTCCGAGGTCATCCCGATGGCGCAGAAGAACGACGACCAGCCGGCGATCACCCTGCTGCGCGAGATCATCCGCGACATCGACCGGCTGCGCGAAGACGACATCCGCCAGTTGTCGCATTCGCTGTTTCCGGTCGGCGCCGACATGGGCCTGCACCAAGCCGTGGCGCTGGCCATCGGCCGTGTGCCGGCCAGCGTGGCGGTCACGCTCAACACCTCGGAGCGGGCCGCCGCCTTCGACACCATCCTCGAGCCGGT
>JAITKC010000323.1 GCA_031278665.1 Bifidobacteriaceae bacterium
GCTGCGGGCCCACCCGAGGAGGCGATTTTCGCCGCCCACGGGCTCCGCTTCGGCTTGGCTATCGGGCGGGCGCCGGCGCGCCCGGCTGGCGGCGACGCCACCCTGGTCTTGGCCGAGGACACGGCTTATGTGGCCGACCTCTCCGGCCAGACGATCAGCCGGCCGCCGGCCGGACACGAGGGGCTGACGCTGTGGTCGGCGGGCCGACCGCAAGCTGAATCCGGCCAATCAAATGAGCGACAAACTGAGAAGGGTTGAATAGGTGGGCGGGCTCCAACAAGTCAAGAAGATCAGGATCCAGCATCTGGCCGAGGCCAAGCGGGCAGGCGAGAAGCTGACTATGCTGACCGCCTACGACCGGCCGACGGCCGCCCTGTTCGACGCCGCCGGGATCGACCTGCTGCTGGTCGGCGATTCGATGGGCAACGCGGTCCTCGGCTACGCCAACACCCTGCCGGTCGCCCTCGAAGATTGCGTGCGCGCCACCCGGGCGGTGGCGGCCGGCGCCAGGCGCGCGTTGGTGGTCTCCGACTTGCCGTTCGGAACCTACGAGGCGTCGGTTCAGACCTGCTTCGACGCCGCCGTCCAACTCCTCAAGGCCGGCGCTGAGGCGGTCAAGTTCGAGGGCGGCGCGCGCGTCGCGCCGCAGATCAAACTGCTGTCCGAGGCCGGCATCCCGGTCATGTCGCATCTCGGTTTCACACCGCAGTCGGTCAACGCGCTGGGCGGCAACCGGATCCAAGGCCGCGACGCCGACTCGGCCCGCCGTCTGGTCGCCGACGCCCAAGCAGTTCAGGAGGCCGGAGCCTTCGCCGTGGTTCTCGAGATGGTCCCGAGCGCCCTGGCGGCCGAGATGACCGCGGAATTGGACATCGCCACCATCGGCATCGGCGCCGGGGCCGCCACCGACGGCCAGGTCCTCGTCTGGACCGACATGGCCGGTATGGGCGAATGGGAGCCCAGCTTCGTCAAGCGGTTCGGCGAGGTCGGCGCCGCCCTTCAGGCCGCCGCCGCGGCTTACGCCGAAGCCGTGCGCTCCGGCGCCTTCCCCGATCTCGATCACTCGTTCGAAAGCTGACCGGGACGGCGGTCAATCGACCGGTTCGGGTGGGATGCGGTAGACAAAGCCCAGCGGCGTGGTCAGGATTGTGATTCCAGTCTCGGCGTCGCGCTCGTAGCGCCAGCCCCCATGGGTTTTCAATTGGTGGCAGCCCTTCGACAGGAATTGCAGGTTGGACAGCACAGTCTGGTCTTCGGCCGGTCGGGTTGGGTCATATGGCGCGATGTGGTCGAGTTCGCAGTTGTAGTGGCGCCGCCCGCAAGTCGGCTTCGCGCAGCGCGGCTGACGCACCGCCATCAGCCTGCGCAAACGCTCGCCTGGCTGGTAGGAGCCGGCTGACTGCGACTCGATCGGCCACCGCTCGACGCCGCCCCACGGGTTCGGGGCCGCCGCGCCAGCGCCGGGCGGACCAGCGCCGCCGGGCGGAGCGACGTCGCCGGGCGGATCGACGCCGCCGGGCGGATCGACGTCGCCGGGCGGATCGCCGCCGCCGGGCGGATCGCCGCCGCCGGGCGGACCGACGCCGGGCGGACCGACGCCGGGCGGACCAGCGGCGGGATGACCAGCGCCAGCCGGACCGGCACCGAGCGGATCGCCGCCGGGCGGACCGACCCCGCCGGGCGGACCAGCGCCGGGCGGACCGGCATCGCCGGATGGGCCGGTCTCATCGGGTGGGCCGCCGGCCGCGAGCGGACCAAAAACGGGGCCTGGAGCGAACGCCCTGTCCGAAACCCAGACCGGCCGACCGCTCTCCGGGTCGGCAAACAGGCCCCGCCAGGTCGCGTTCCCGGCGATCACGCGCCCGACCTCGGCCGGAACGGGTCCGACCCCGAGTATGGTCCCGGGCTCGTTGTCCATTCCCAGCAGGGTGGCGCCATCCATACGCACTAACACCTGATAGCGCTTGGCGGCGCCGTTGCCGGTCTCCCGGCCGGCGAACTTGGCCACGAAAGCGTCGTAGAGACGCTGGTCGGCGGTGCGTTGATCGTTGCCGGCGGTCGGCCGGCTCGACTGCTCCAGGATGTCCATGATCCCCGAGAGCACGTGAGCGGCGCCGTAAACTCGCAACGTCGCCATCGCCGCCTCGGCCGGCTGATATCGCACGGAGCGCTCTTGGTAGGCCACCTCATGGGCGTGCGAGAACCCGCGCGGGTCCAGTTTCGCCGCCAACCGCTCGCAGGCCTCGCGGACCCTCGGAGTGGTCTGTTTGCCGGCCGCCATCTTCGCGCCTAGGCCCAAAACCTCTCGCCGCGAGTCGACCTCATCGACCCGGTTGGCGGCGCGCAACACCGCGTCGCCGCAGCTCACCGACAGGTCGCCGTTGGCGAACCGCTCGCCGAACACCGGTTCGGCCAGGGCGCAGCGGCCGACGCGGGCCAATCGACGGGCCGACTGGTCTGTCAGCGCGCAAACCAGCGCGGCTTCGGCGATCAGCGAGCGGGACGAGCTGATCCGGACCTCGCCAGCCGCCTCGCGTTCTTCGGCGTCGACGCACGCCGCCGCCAGCGCCAGCCCGCCTTGGGCCTCCGACCAGCGCGCCTGCGCCTGCCACAGTCCGACCAGCCGAATCCGGTCGCGCTGGGAGACTTCCTCCATTTGGGCCACTCGCGTCAGAATTACGGCGGCTTCGAGGCCGGGGCCGAGGGATTCGGCCCGGTCGAGCAATTCGTCCGCCGGGGCCGAATCCCAGGCGCATTCGCACAGGCCGGACAAGTGGGCGCAGGCGCCCGCGACTCCGCTCGGAGTCTGCGATTCAACCGCCGCCGTCGTCATAAAACCAACCTACAAGGCGGCTCTGACACCACTACCGTCCGCCCCCGCGGGCAGGCGCGGCCGCGGCGCGTTGCGGTCGGCCGGGCGTCGCACGGCCCAGCCCGGCGGCCCGACCCGGCGGCCCGACCCGGCGGCCCAGCCCGGCGGCCCAGCCCGGCGGCATCGGCGCCGACCAAACAATATTCGCGGCGCCACGGCCTATGCCGGGAGCCGATGACAGTTCTAGCCTGGGAGTCATGTTCGACCCCTTTTATGTCCTCAGCCCCAAACTGCTGTCGGCCATCAGCTTGATCGAGCGCGCCCGCGGGCGCGTCGACGCCGCCCGGCTCACCGCCGAACAAGCCGAAGGGCTGCGCCGGCAAGCCGAAATCGATATGGCGGTCGCCTCGGCCGGGCTCTCCGACACTTCGCTGACCCGGCAACAGATCGAGGCGATTCTGGCCGGCCAGACGGTCCACGCGGCCGCCCGCGCGGTCACCGAAGTGGCCAACGCCCGCGAGGGCATGCGCTGGGGGCTGACCCGCGAACAGGACCCCTCCCCGATCACGTTGGACGACATCGCGCAAATGCACCGGATTTTCGCCAAGGACCTGGTGCCGGACGTCCACCTGGGAACTTTCCGGGAGGGCCCGGCTTTGATCGGCGACCAATTCGCCGGGTCGGACTGGGGCCATTACAAGGCGCCGCCGGCCGACGTGATCGCCGCCCGCATGCAGGCGCTGACGCGCTGGCTCGCCACCGCCGGCGCCGACCCGCATCCGGTGATCGCCGCCGGCATCGCCCACCAGGAGATCGCCTCGATCCGCCCCTATAACACCGCCACCGGCCAGGTCGCCCGGCTGACCTCGCGCATTGTGCTCGGACAGCACGGCTATTGTTTCCAGGACGGCTTGGCGCTCGGCTCGTTCTACCTCGACAACCGCTCCGCCTATTACGCCGCCCTCGACAACGGCGCCAGCTACCTTGAGCGCGCCCACAACTCGCGCAACACCTGGTTGGCCTTCTACCTGCGCGGCCTGCTCAACGAAGTCGACCGCCTGACCGCGCTGTTCGCGTCCTACGAGGTCGGCGACGAGTTCGCGCAGGTTTGGCCGTCGATCCGCCGCGACGAGGCCGCTTTACTCGCCTTCGCCGACCATTACGGCTCGTTTTCGCTACACGATGCCGAGTCGATACTTTCCCCGACGCCCAAGCGTTTAGTCGCCCGCCGGGTCGAGGCCATGGCCAAGGCGGGCCACCTGCTGAAAGACGAGTCAGGCGACGCGGTGCGCTACCGCCCGGCGGCCCGGGGGTAGCGCCCCATCGTCACCAACCGCTGGCGATGGCCGATCGGTTGGAGAAGCGGCTGTGGCCAAGGCCCCGGTAGTAGTACAGACGCCAGTTGGACGGGTCGAGGGCGATGATGTCGACGTTGCTGTCGTAGTCGAACCGGCCCATCACCACGAGCCGATACACATTCCAGCCGTGGCCGATCTTGGCGCGGGCGCTAAAACCGCCCTTGCCGGTGCCCGGATACTGGTAGAGGCTTCCGTCGGAGGCGATTGAGACGATGTCGTTTCGGCCGTCGCCGGTCAGGTCGCCCGGGGCGTAAAGCTTGAACCCCGCCCAACCCGACCCGACCTGCGTGCGTCCGCTCAGGAATCCTCCTTTGCCGTCGCCGCGGTAGAGGTAGAGCTTGCCGGTCGAGTTCTGAATCGCCAAGATGTCGCGCTTGCCGTCGCCGCTCAGGTCGGCGGTCGGCACGGCCGTGTAACCCGACCAACCCGATCCGATCTGCCGGGCGGCCCCGACGCTGTTGTCGCCCAGGCCGGGATATAACAGAAGCCGGCCCGAGGAGTCCCGGGCCATCAAGTCGGCTTTGCCGTCGCCGTTCCAATCGCCGGGGGCGTAGAGCGTGTGAGCCGTCCAGCCGTAGCCGATCCGCACGGCCGCGCTCAAAACGCCGGCGGTGGTGGCCGGGAAGGCTAGCAGCTTGGCTTTGACCGCGCCGGCTTTGCCGCCCAGGGCGTCGCTGGTCGAGTCGGTGACCAATAGCTGCCCCGCCCCGGCGCCGGTCAGACTCGGCGACAGCACCATTTGCTGGACGTGGGGACGCACTTTGGTGTACGGGTCGGTCAGCGAACTGGCCTGTTTGGCGCCGGTCAGCGCCGCCGCCGCGTCGAGCATGCCGTAGCCGTAGCGGTCGTCGCGCCCGTACGCGCCGGCGTCCTGGGCCGTGTAGATCAGACAGCGCTCGATCAGGGCCGGCGTCAACGCCGGGTAGGTGCGTTTGATCAGGGCCGCCGCGGCGGCGACCAGCGGGGACGAGAACGACGTGCCGTCGACCAGTTTGACCTCGGCCGCCGCGTTCGCGCCCGCCGCGCTGACGGCGGCGATGTCCTCGCCCGGCGCGGTGATGTCGACGTAGGCGTTGAACTCGGAGAACGTCGCCTCCAGGCCGTGGCGATCAGCCGCCGCCACCGATATGACCCCCGGGAACGAGGCCGGACAGTTGACCGTGCCGTTGCCGTCGTTGCCGGCCGCCGCGACCACGGTGACGCCGGCTTTGACGGCGTCGTTGATGGCCATCGCCAGCGGGTCGGTCGCCCAGTTCGCCTTGGCCGGACAAGACGAGCCGAACGACATGTTGATCACCTTGGCGCCGTCGGCCACGGCCCGGCGCACGGCCACCGTGATATCGCTGATCGCCAGCAAGTAGCTGCCCGATGCCGCCCGCCCGTCTTCCAGCACCTTGTAGAAGTAGACCGGGCTGTCCCAAGCGGCGCCGGTGATCGAGGTCCCGTCGTTGCCCCGGGCGGCGATGACGGAGGCGACGTAGCCGCCGTGGATGGCGTCCAGCGCGTTGATTCCGGCCGGCAGGCGGACGTCGGCGTCGTTGTCGGCCACGTCGTATTTGCCGACGACGGCCGCCAGTTGGGCGCTCGGGTTGGCAGGCAGGGCCGTGTCGATGACCGCGACGGGGGCTTGGGCGGCCGGGCCGGCGCCGACCAGCGGCCAGGCCAAGTTGAACCGCGCGCCAACGCTTGAGGCCGAAACCCAGGCGCCGGAGCCTTGGGCGTCGCCAAGGGCGTACTGGGTGCCGTTGCGGTAGTAAGGATCATTCGGATTCGGCAGGGCGAAGGGCTTGGCGTAGCGCTCCAGCGCCACGCCGCGGAAATCGCCCGATTGCTCAAGCTCCGCGATGACCGACGCCGGGTCGGTGGTTTCGATTG
>JAITKC010000361.1 GCA_031278665.1 Bifidobacteriaceae bacterium
GGACGGGCGGGGTTGTCGATGGCCTTGGACAGGGCCTCGACCTCGGCCAGGACCAGCCCGCCGGCGGCGGCCGGCAGCAGTTGGGCGATGTCGTAGACGGACGCCTGTTTGCGGTGCACCACCCCGAAGCCGTCGGAGACGAAGGCGTCGCCGAGGCGGGCCAACTCCTGCGCGAAGGCCAACCGCTCGGCGTCGTCCTTGGAGGTCTCGCCCTTGTGGAAACGGACGTTTTCGAGGACCACGACGTCGCCGTCGCGCGCCTCGGCCACCGCCGCGCCGGCCAGCGGCCCGACTGTGTCGGCGGCGAAGCGGACCGGCCGGCCGAGTAATTCGGCCAAGCGCTCGGCCACCGGCGCCAACGAGTATTTGGCGTCCCACTCGCCCTTTGGGCGCCCGAGGTGGGCCATCACCACCACTTTGGCGCCGGCCTCGGCCAGGCGCCGGATAGTCGGCAGCGAGGCGCGCACGCGGCCGTCGTCGGTGATCCGCCGGCCGTCCAGCGGCACGTTCAAGTCCGCCCGCACCAGCACCCGCCGCCCGGCCAGGTCGCCCAGCCGGTCAATCGTCTTCAATGCCATTTCAATCAGCTCCTATCAGCCGACGGGGCCAAGAACGCGGCCTGCTGCCGGTTCTTGGCCCCGCCGCCTAGAACGCGGTTCAGAGGCGTTCGCCAACGTAGACGGTCAAATCGACCAGCCGGTTGGAGTAACCCCACTCGTTGTCGTACCAGGCGACGACTTTGACCTGGTCTTCGATCACCTTGGTCAGGCCGGAGTCGAAGATCGAGGAGGCCGGATCGGTGACAATGTCGGTCGAGACCAGCGGATCGGTCGAATACTTCAAGATGCCCTTCAAATCCGGCGTCTCGGAGGCCGCCTTGGCCGCCAGGTTGACCTCCTCGACCGAAACCGGCCGGGCGGCCTTGAAGGTCAGGTCGGTGGCCGAACCGGTGATCACCGGCACCCGCAGGGCGTAGCCGTCGAGCCGGCCCTTGAGTTCCGGCAGGACCAGTCCAAGCGCCTTGGCGGCGCCGGTCGAAGTCGGCACAATGTTGACGGCGGCGGCCCGGGCGCGGCGCGGGTCGCGGTGCGGCCCGTCTTGGAGGTTCTGGTCGCCGGTGTAGGCGTGGACGGTGGTCATCAGCCCCCGCACAATCCCGATCGCGTCGTTCATCACCTTGGCCAGCGGGGCCAGGCAGTTGGTGGTGCACGAGGCGTTGGAGATGACGTGGTGGATCGCCGGGTCGTAGTTGCGGTGGTTGACGCCGATGACGAAGGTGCCGTCGTCGTTCTTGCCGGGCGCCGAGATGATGACTTTCTTGGCGCCGGCGTCGATATGGGCTTTCGCTTTGAGCGCGTCGGTGAAGAAGCCGGTCGACTCGACCACGATGTCGGCCCCGAGTTCGGCCCAGGGCAGTTGCGACGGGTCTCGTTCGGCGGTCACGCGGAAGGTGTTGGAGCCGACTGTGATCGAGTTGTCGCTGTAGGCGACCTCCTCGTCGAGGCGGCCGAGCACGGAGTCGAACCTGAGCAGGTTGGCCAAAGCCTGCGGGCTGGTCAGGTCGTTGACGCCGACAATCTGGATGTCAGCACCACTGGCGAGGATGGCGCGGTAGAAATTGCGGCCGATGCGGCCGAAACCGTTGATGCCAACGCGAATTGTCACTTCGATTCCCCCTTGGGTGGCGCCGGGTCTCCGGCGCGAAGTAGCCATGGCGGCAGGCGGTCAGCCATGCCCTGGACCGGCGCCGCCGCAAATCGGGTGGCGCCAGATCCGACCCTAGCATCACGGCCCCCACCCGTTCAGCACTTTTGACCCAAAGCCCAGGACCGCCGCGGGCGCCAAATAGCCGCCTCAAAGGTCGTAAAGCTCCGGCGGCAGCGCCGCCTCGGTGAGCGGGATCCCAAGCTCGGCCGCCCGTTTGTCGGCCATCGCGACCAACCGGCGGATGCGCCCGGCGACCGCGTCTTTGGTCAACGGCGGGTCCGCCAACAGGCCCAGGTCCTCGAGCGACAAGCCTTTGTTGGCCAGGCGCAACTCGCCGGCGTAGCGCAGGTGATCCGGCACCGACAGGCCGAGGATCTCAAACGCCCGCTCGACGCGGGCGGCCTGCGCCACCGCCGCCCGGGCCGAACGGCGCAAGTTGGCGTCGTCGAAATTGGCCAGCCGGTGGGCGTTGCCGATGACCTCGCGCCTGACCCGGCGCTCCTCCCAGGCCATGACGGCCTCATGGGCGCCCATCCGGGTCAAGACGGTTCGGATGGCGTCGCCGTCGCGCACCACCACCCGGTCGACCCCGCGCACGTCGCGCGCCTTGGCCGCCACGCCGAGCCGGCGGGCCGCGCCGACCAGCGCCAGCGCCGCCTCCGGTCCGGGGGCGCTGATCTCCAGCGCGCCGGAGCGCCCCGGCTCGGTCAACGAGCCGTGCGCCAAGAACGCCCCCCGCCAGGCCGATTCGACGTCGCACAGGCCGGCGCCGACGATCGCCGGCGGCAGGCCGAGCACCGGACGGCCGCGGAAGTCGAGTAAGCCGGTCTGGCGGGCCAGGCCCTCGCCATCGTCGGCAAAACGGACGTGGTAACGGTTGTGGCGGCGCAGCGCCCCGCCCGAGACCAACACGATCTCCGAGCGGTTTCCGTAAAGGTCGGCGACGGCTTGGCGGAGCCGGCGGGCCGCCAAGGCGGTGTCGAGTTCGGCTTCGACCGCGATCCGGCCGGCGATTATGTGCAGTCCGCCGGCGAAGCGCAACATCACCGCGACTTCGGCTTTGCGGCAGCAAGCCGCCTCGATTTTGAGCCGGCCGAGTTCTTCCTTGACGACGGCGGTCAACGCCATAAGCCCCTATCCCCCTCCCAGGAACGCTTCGCGATAGGCAGCGGCCAGTCTAAGCGAGTCGTGCTCTGCCGCCGAACCGGGCCGGCGGACCGACCGCAGCAGCAACCGACCCCCCTGGGCTTTCACCCAGCCCTCGAGTTCGGGCTGGTCCCCGGCCGAACACTGGTCGGCGATCACAACGTCGAAACGCGCCCCCGGCGCGTATGATCCGAGCGCCCTGAGGTGGTCGGCCGGACTGTAGCCGGTCGTCTCGCCGGCCTGGCCCTCGAGGTTCAAGGTGACACAGCGTTTGACGCGCGGGGAGGTCACCGCCCGCGCCAGTGAGGGGATCAGCAGGTGCGGGATGACCGAGGTGTACCAAGAGCCCGGACCCAGCACCACCCAGTCGGCGGCTTCGACCGCCTCGACCGCCTCCGGACAGGCCGGGGCGTCCGGCGGATTGAGG
>JAITKC010000075.1 GCA_031278665.1 Bifidobacteriaceae bacterium
GGCCTGGCCGTGGCCGCGCCGGCGGTCGGCGGCGCCAGCGCATTGGAGCAACCCTAGATGGGCCGCGACGCCTACGCCCGGGCCGGAGTGGACGTGGCGGCCGGAGACCGAGCCGTCGAATTGATGCGGGCCTCGGTCAAATCGACTCTGGGCCCGCGGGCGCTGGGGGAGTTGGGCGGCTTCGCCGGCCTTTGGGACGCCTCGGCGCTGACCGCCATGGCCAATCCGGTGCTGGTGACCTCGACCGACGGCGTGGGCACCAAACTGGTGATCGCCCAAGCCCTCGACTTCCACCAGACGGTCGGTTTCGACCTGGTCGGCATGGTGGTCGACGACATCGTGGTGACCGGCGCCGAGCCGCTGTTCATGACCGACTACATCGCCGCCGGCAAAGTCGAGCCGGCCCGGATCGCGGCGCTGGTCGGCGGTGTCGCGGCCGCCTGCCGGGCCACCGGAACGGCTTTGATCGGCGGCGAGACGGCCGAACACCCCGGGCTGATGGGACCAAGCGAATACGATCTGGCCGGCGCCGCAGTCGGAGTGGTCGAACGTTCGGAACTACTCGGCCCGGATCGCGTCCGCCAGGGCGACGGATTGTTGGGCTTGGCCTCATCGGGACTTCACTCCAACGGGTTCTCCCTGGTCAGGGCGGTGGTTCGGGAGCTGGGATGGTCATGGGAGCGGCCGATGGCGGAATTCGGGCGGACCCTGGGGGAGGAATTGCTGGAGCCGACCCGCCTCTACACTCGCCCGCTGTTGGAGTTGGCCGGCCGCCTGGGGCCCGACCTGCGCGCCTTGGCCCATGTCACCGGCGGCGGCCTGGCCGCCAATCTGTCCCGGGTGTTGCCGGCCGGACTCGGCGCGGTGGTCTCGCGGGCGGCCTGGCCGGTGCCGCCGGTCTTCGCGGTCTTGCGGGACGCCGGGCGCCTGGGCTGGCGCGACCTCGAGCGCAGCTGGAACCTCGGCGTCGGCATGGTGGCGGTGGTGGCCGAGCCGAGTCTGGCCCTGGCCCAAACGGCGCTGGCCGAAGCCGGCGTCCCAGCGGTCCCGATTGGCCGGGTGGCGCCGGCCGCCGAAGTCCAAGCCGAAGCCGAGGACCGCGCCGCGCCGGCCGCCGACTTGACCGCCGGCGCCAAGGGAACCGCCGGCGGCGCCGTCCTGTTGACAGACGAATACCGGGTCTGACTTTTCGGCCTCGCGCGCGCCCGGCTCGACGGGTCCGGCACAATCTTGTAACGTAGGCGCATACGACAATAGCCGACCAGATAGCGCGAGGGGGTCACGTACATGGGGCGGGGCCGTCAGAAGGCAAAGCAAACCAAGGTCGCTCGTAAGCTCAAGTACTACACCCCGGACACCGATTACCGCGCGCTTGAGCGTGAGTTGGCCGGGGCGGCGGGCGGCGGCGGCGAAGACGACCCGTATGCGGAGTACGCCGCCCGCTACGCCGCCGATGACGAGGGGCCGGACGAGCCCGAGACTTGACGTCTGAGCGGAGGAGCGGATTATGCGGCTGGGAATGATCGGCCTCGGACGGATGGGCGGCAATATGGCCGCCCGCCTGCGCCGAGCCGGGATCGGCGTGGTCGGCTACGACCAATCTCCCGAATCCGGGCGCGACGTGGCTTCGCTTGAGCAGTTGGCGGCGGCGCTGACGGCGCCCCGAATAGTCTGGGTGATGGTTCCGGCTGGCGAAGCGACCGCTTCGACGATCACCGCCTTGGCCGCCCGGCTTGATGCCGGCGACCTGGTGGTCGATGGCGGCAACTCCCGATTTGACGACGACCAAGAGCACGCCGCGACTTTGGCCGCCCGCGGCGTCGAGTTCATGGACGTCGGCGTGTCCGGCGGCGTCTGGGGCCTTGAAGAGGGCTACGCCCTGATGGCCGGCGGCTCGGCGGCGGCCTGGGAGAGACTGCGGCCGGTTTTGACGGCGTTGGCCCCGGACGCCGCCGGCGGGCCGGACGCCGCCGGCGGGCCGGGCGAGCCGGGCGAGCCGGACGGGCCGAGCCGGCCGGACGGCGCCGGCGGGCTGGTCCACGCCGGACCGGTCGGGGCCGGACATTTCGCCAAAATGGTTCACAACGGCATCGAATACGGCATGATGCAGGCCATCGGCGAAGGCTACGCGCTACTGCAGGCCTCTCAACTGGTGCCCAATCCAGACGCGGTCGTGGCCTCTTGGCGCTCCGGCACGGTCATCCGCTCGTGGCTGCTCGACCTGCTGGTTCGCGCCGTCGAGCAGGATCCGGGTCTGGCGTCGCTGGCGCCGGCGGCGAACGAGTCGGGGGAGGCGCGCTGGATGATAGCGGCGGCCCTCGAACTGGGGGTGCCGCTGCCGGCCACGGCGGCGGCGCTATACGCCCGCCAAACCTCGCAGGGGGGCGATGACGCGGCCATGCGCGCCGTGGCCGCGTTACGCAACCAGTTCGGCGGCCACGCCGTCGTCAAACAGCCCTGACCGCCGATGGCGTCGATCAGCTTGCGCAGCGCCTTCTTAGGCGGCATCAAAGCGGGCGTGACCACGGAGGAAGTCTTCACCGACCGAGTCGACGAGCAAACGGCTTTCTTGGCCGCCGCCCAGGCTATGCGCGCGGATTTGTCAGCGAATGCCGCCTGTGTGGACGATCCAACCAGGCCGCGGCGGAACGTGCTGGTCTACTACGGTGTGGGAGGAATTGGGAAATCAGCTCTGTCGCAACGACTTGAGAACATTCTCTGGAAGGAAGTCCCCGAGGGGGCCAAAGGGCGGCGGGTCGCCGTGCGGATCGACTTCGATGACGAGGGCGCCGCCGACATCGAAGCGGTTCTGTGGCGGATCAGGTCAGCGCTCGGCAGCCTTGGTCCCGTTTGGAAAGCTTTCGACCTCGCCTTTGCCTGGTATTGGTCGGAGAGCCACCCGGGCGAGCCGATTAACGAATTCCTCGACCGGTCACCGCTGGTTCGTGGCTTGGCGCGGCAGTTTGACCTGGGCGGCCAGTTTGTGGACAGTTTGTCATGGGCTGCCGATGTCAGCTTTGGCGGTTTCGCCGGACTGGCCCAAAAGGGCATACTTCAAGGTGTTCGGGCGGTCAAGGACCGCGTGGCCAAGCGCCAGATTTTGGCCGACTGCGCCCTTTTTGAGTCAATAATCACGGCGTCGGCGGATTACGACACCCTCTCATACTTCCCGTATCTTCTGGCGTGGGATCTTAATAACCGGATCAAGAAGGATCTGGCTAACCCCCCGGAAGTCGTGATCTTCTTGGACACTTTTGAACAGGTGACCGGCAAACTGAGCGTGTCGTTTCAGAACTACTTGCAGCGCCTCGTTTACTTGATGCCGAATGTTTTATTTGTGGTCACGGGCCGCAACCGCTTGGATTGGGCTGAACGGGCGGACGGCGCGGAACTTGATTACGCGGGGCAAAGGAGTTGGCCGCTGCTGCATCATTCGAATTCTACGGTTGAGCCGCGTCAACACCTGGTTGGTTACCTGTCCGATGTCGACGCCGAATCTTATTTGCGCACCGCGCTGACCCGGGACGGCGAGCCCGCTATCGCCGAGCCGATTCGACACCGGATCGTTGAGGGCGCCCGGGGTTTGCCGCTGTACCTCGACTTGTCGGTGTCGCATTTCGTGACATTGGTGGGGCACGGGGTGGAGCCGGGGCTGGACGACTTCGGTGGACTCCTGGTGGCGGTCGCGTCCCGTGTCATGCGGG
Organism: Bifidobacteriaceae bacterium; assembly: GCA_031278665.1. Lineage (GTDB taxonomy): Bacteria > Actinomycetota > Actinomycetes > Actinomycetales > WQXJ01 > JAIRTF01. Next base: position 3,705 of record JAITKC010000075.1, read on the forward strand.
ATCTGTCGCATCAGGAGCGCGAGTTGGCGAGGGCGGCGTCCCTCTTCGACCGTTATAACGCGCAAGTGTTGAGCTTGGCGGTCCCCGCCGCAAGCCTGGGGGTAATCGGACGTTTCCTGGTCCGGCCTTTTCAAACCGCGGTGGCCGGGTCGACCCTTGACCACTGCCTTCACTCGTGTATGCGAGAAGCCATTGTCGAGGGCGACGGCCAACTGCCTGATGGCTGGACCGATCTGGACCGCGCTCGGGCCTTGGACCGGGTCTTCGACGGCCTTGGACGCCTGGCCACCGCGCAAAAGGACACGGCCGCCCTCGGGGAGATTATGCAAATGGGCTTGAAAATCGCTTTCCAGAGGGGAACCAGCGCCACTTGGCTAACCTCGGCGGCGTTGTCCCTGGTTAATTCCGGGGCGATTGGCCGCTTGGCCCCGATTATTTCTTACCAGGCTGAGACCGGCGAGTTGAGTTCGCTGCAGAACCTTGTGCGCGGGATACTGTTGCGGCGCGCGGGGAAACCGACCGAGGCTCTGGTGGCGCTTGACCAAGCTGAAGTCGCCGGCGGCTCCGAACTCCTGACGGCCGCCATCCGCGTTCACCGGGCCCATGTTCTGAGAAATCTTGGGCACTACAAACAAGCGGTCGCGATCTATTCCGGGCAGACCGGCGGCCCAATGGCCAGAGAGGCAACTCTTTGGTTAGGCGATTACAAGTATCTCAACGGTAGATTCAACGAAGCCCTCGATGCCGCCCGGCAATGCGGCGGCGAAGACGGTTTGGGGCGTGAGGCGGCGCGGTTGCAGGCGCACGTCATGCGGGTCAACGCGATGTTCGAGCAGGCCCGACGGGCTTACCAAGACCTGGTTGAGCGCTCAGAGGTGGCCGGCGACTTGCCGGCGCAGGCCAAAGCTTTGACGGGCCTGGCTCAAACAGTCTGCTGGATCGACCCGTGGCAAGTGGATCAAATCTGCTCCCAGGCGGAGGAGATACTGTCCCTTGTTCCCAACTCCGTGGAAAATGTCAAACTCACCCAGGCGCGCGCCATCGCCGCCGTCATAGTTGACGCCGAGGGCTCGTCGCCGTTGGTGGAAAAGGTGAAGGCGGCCGCGTTGGCGGTGGAGTACAAAGGCGGTTTGAACCTTTACGACCTGGCGGTCTGTTTGCGAAGCGCGCGGATGGGCGAGGTCGCCGAATTTGAAAAGGCGGCGACCTCGCTGCAGGCGCGGACGGCGGAGCAGGGCGGGAACACCTATTGGGCGCCTATCGTCAGAAGCTGGGTGGAAGATCCGGATAGGTCCGCCTCTCCGCGGCCGGCGAATGCGCCGGATTGGTTGGGCGACGGAGCGGCGGTTGCGTCGAGATGGAGGGATGTGGCGCTGAATGGCACCCAAGAGCATTTTGTTTAGCGGTCTCGGG
>JAITKC010000084.1 GCA_031278665.1 Bifidobacteriaceae bacterium
AGCAGTCCAGCAGTCCAGCAGTCCAGCAGTCCAGCGGCCCGGTATCCCGCTCGCGTGGCCGACCGCGCGAGCGGCATACCGGGTCTTCTCGCCCCGGGGCTTTGTCAGGCTGCCGCCCGAAGCGCCGCCACCATCTGGTCCACGGTGCGGCCCGCCACCTTCGACCCCTCGGCCCTCGTGGCGACCAGCGCGTTGGGCTGGGCTTTGCGCGGAACCCGGAACTCGCAGACGGTCGCGCCGCGAGTGATCCGGCCCGCCAGTTCGATCTCGACCCGAGCCGGCTCCAGCGCGAACCAGTCCGGGCGGGCCAGATAGACCGTGGTGCACGGGTCGTGCAACGGCATCTCCCCCGGCTTGTCGCGCTGCCTTATCCGCAGATAGGCGTCCAGGGAGTCGGCGACGGCGCCGGCTAAATCGGTGCCGACGGCGGCGATTCGGTCGCGGTCCGACGGGCCGATCAGAACCTGCCGGGTCAGGTTCAAGCCGAACATCTCCAAAGGCGCCCCCGCCCGCAGCACAACGTCCCAGGCTTCCGGATCGGCGAAGGCGTTGAACTCGGCGGCGGCTGTGTGGTTGCCGGCTCCGGCGCTGCCTCCCATCACCACCAGGCGCCCAATTTTGGCCGCCACATCAGGGGCCAAGTTGATCGCCTGCGCCAGATTGGTCAGCGGCCCGGTGGCCACCACCAAGGCCGGCTCGCCGGCCGCCCGCAGATAGGCGATCAGCGCCCGAACGGCGTGGCGGGACTCGGCCCGGCGGCGCCGCGCCGGCGCCAGGCGACGGCCGGTTGTGCCCATGCCGCCCTCGCCCAGCAGCCCTTCGATAGTGTGCGGCGGACCGGCAATGGGCTGGGCGCACCCCCTGTAGACGGGCGCGTCGATGCCGAAGGCCTCGACCGCCGCCAGGGTGTTGGCGGTGGTGTTGTCCAGCGAAGTGTTGCCGACCACGGTCGACACGCCGGCAAGGCGCAGCGACGGGTCGCGCGACGCCACGACCAAGGCCAGCAGATCGTCGAATCCGGTGTCGCAGTCGAACCAAACGCTTGTGGTCTCGGCCATGTCAGATCAACACCCAGGTCAGGATCAGGGACATGACTATGCCGGCGGCCATTGGGACAACTGTGCGCTTGATCAAGGCGACCGGCGCGACTTTGATGTAGCCGGACACGATCAGCACCACCGCCGCCACCGGCGAGCAGGCCCTTCCCAGGTTGCCGACGAATTGCAGCGGCAGGGTCAGCCAGGCGCCGTTGACGCCCAGCCCGGCGGCGACCTGGGGAACTGCCTCGACGAACGAGTAGAACGGCGCGACTCCCCCGGTCAGCAACGTCAGGACCAGCATCAATAGCACAAAGGCGCCGATCACGATCAATGTGCCGCCCGGCATGTCGGACGCCCAGCGCACCAGCGTGTCGATCACGCCGAGTTTGGTGATGCCTTCGACCAACACGGCCGCGCCGATCAGCAACCCGACCACGGTGGTCATGCCGTCGCCCATGCCTTTGAAGAAGGTCTTGGCGCCGTCGAGCGAGGCGGCCGCGGATCGCCCTTGCCCAAGTCCCACCAAGATTTCCGCGGCCATCGCCACCAGCAGCGAGATCAGCACCACCGGCACCAGCGAAAGCTTGATTTGCGGACCGCCCGCTCGTTGCACAATCCACGGCAACAGCACCAGCACCAGCGGCAGCAGCGGGAAGACGCAGTAGAACTTCGGCGCCAGTCGGACGTTTTCGGTGCCCGATGCCGCCGGGGGGCCTCCGTTGGGGCGTTTCGCGCCGTCGGGGCCACCGGCGGCCGTTTGCCCGCCGCCCATGCCAACGCCGGCCGACTTCGCCGCCTTCACAGTCTCCCCGCCGGACGCGACTGCGGACGCGCCGCCGGAGGCTCTGGCTGACGCGCTGGCGGACACCCGGCCGGACACCCGGCCGGACACCCCGCCGAACGCGCTGGCGGAAGACGCCACCGCGGCGCCGACCCGCGCCGGCTCGGCCGGCGCGCTCAGAGACAGTTCGCGGGCGTCCATGAAGCGTTGCCAGGCGTAGTGGACCAGGCCCATCACTATCAACGTCGGCACCGAGATCTTGGCGTGCATAGTCCAGGTGTATTCGTTCAGGTCAATCCCCAGTTTGTCGGCCGCCACAACGTTGTCGGCGCCCAACGGGGTCGGCATGATCGTGGCCGTGGTGGCGATCACCCCGGCCGCGGTCATGCGCGAAATGCCGGCCGCCACCATAGTCGGGAACAACGTCGCCATCAGCAGGACCGCCAGCGAAGAGGCGCTCGGAACGACCAAGCTCATCAGGTTGCCGACCCAGAAAGTCAACGGCACCAGCAGATAGCGCGCCTTCGGGCCAAGTCGCAGCAGCGGCTTGGTCAACAGGTCGACGGTCACCGCGTTGGCGCCGATCTCGGTCATATAGGAACTGAATCCGAACAGCACCATGATGATCATCCCGGTGGTGGCGGCCCGGTCGGCGAAGATCGCCGAGACGTAGGCGAACTGGTCCAACACCGCGTTGCCCGTCTCCGGCGGTTCCATGGAGGCCGATCCGGCGTGCCCCAAAGCCGCCGAGGCCAGCATCAACGCGACGCCCACCAATAGCAGCGCCACGGTGGCGTTGACTCGTTTGGTCAGCAACCAGCCGACCAGTCCAAGCGCCACGATCACGATCAATACCTCAACCACGGCGCTACCCCTTTACCTGGCAATAGGCGGGGCTGTAAACCAATATCATTGAAATCACTCCTTGTTCAATGGGGTGGCCGGCCGACGCAGCTCTTGTTGACCCTTGGCTGAGTCGGCCGGGTTTTTCTGGCGGGGTCCTAGGCGGAGCACCCGCAGGAACGCCTGATCTCCAATTCGCACGGCAGGACCACATGGTCGCGGGCGCGCGCGTCTCCAGGCGCGGACAGATTGACTGCGATGAGCTTCATCACCTCCTCGGCGATTTGACGGACCGGCTGTTTGACGGTGGTCAGCGGCGGATTGACGTAAGCGGCGTCTTCGGTGCCGTCGAAAGTGGCGATGGCGCAGCGCTGGGGCACGGCGAGGCCGGCCTCGGCGGCGGCGCGCAAAAATCCGACCGCCTGTTCGTCGCCGGAGACGAACACCGCCTCGGGCGGGTTGGACCCGGCGAGCAACTCCTGGGCCGCCTGGTATCCGCCTGGTTTGGAGAACTCGGCCCTGATCAGCGACCCGGCTTGGACGCCCGCCCGGCGACAGGCCGCGCGCCAGCCGGCCACCCGCAGGTCGGCGCTGGACAGTCCGGCCGGCCCGGCCAAACAGGCCAACGCCTTGTGCCCGTGCCAGATCAGGTGCTCGCAGGCGGCCAAGGCGCCGGCTTGGTGGTCCACGGTAACGCGGGGTCCGCCCACCGCCGCCGCCCGGTCCACTAGCACCACCGGCACGCCGGCCGCGCTCGCGGCCGTCAAGTCCGGGTTGTCCGATGCCGCGCCCAGGACTATGGCGGCCACCCGGCGTCCGGCTTGGCTCGCCACCAGCGCCCGCTCGCGCCGCTCGTCGCCGGCCGAGTCGCCCAGCAACATCACTGTCTGGTCCCCGCCGGCGGTTTGAATCTGCCGGGCCAGACG